>DAKQ01000093.1:4254-6703 GCA_002496635.1 Euryarchaeota archaeon UBA82
CGTCCAGACCATGCCACAAGAGTAGGTGAAACACCCATGCGGTTCAGGCTTGAAGCAAGTAATTCCTTGAATTTGGAAATACATTGTTGCATTCTGGGTCCTGCTCGATCAACTGCACCGGCTTCACGGGCTTCCTTGGCTCGCCCATCGCTTCCTTTGAAGCCGAGACGACCTCCCAGTCCGGCATCAGGATTGACAACAATACCGATGCGCATAAAGATGCTACAACCTATTCATCTTCAATGGTTGCTTTGTCATCAATCCATCCGATATCTGTTACTTTTAGTGAAGGTTGAATGGTGTAGTTGATCCGAACAGCATAATGAGTAATTATCCAGGCAAGAAGTATCCCCGCTGCGATATCAGTTAGCCAATGAATGGCAAGATAGACTGTACTTAGAGTTACCAATGATGCGAATATAGCAAAGAAATGACCCGCCTTTTTGTAGCCCGTTTTCCAGAACAAAAATGGTAATGCCCACGCAAACGCGTTGTGGAGTGACGGGAAACAATTGTTGATCGAAGCAATGGCGTGGATGTATCCCGAATCATCATCGCAGCTGTCATAGAGAATTCCGCTTGCTTCGTTCCAACCATACAAATCACAGTGCAAACTGCTCGTTACCCAAACCTCATTCACCGGAGCAAAGAGATAAAATGGCAATGCTGCGAGATAGATGCCGCACCATGTAAATGTGAATTTCTTCACCATCTCTGTGTTGCCGCTAACAGAGAATCCAAAGACACAGCCAATATGCATCAATGCATACAATCCCACGTAGACCGTGACCATCGCAGCATCCATCCAAGACGTACGTAAGGCCTCCTGAATATTTGGCACGATGTTCCCCTCTATTCCATAAACAATTGGAGTTAGATCATACCCCATCCACTCATTGAATGAAACATCGAAGATATTCTCAATTCTCATGAAAAACATGACCAAGCCAGTGATAATGAGATATGGCGCATGTCGATGTAAGTTATGCAATGCTTTGCGAATCCTTGGGAAATTTTGAACCATACGATCTAAACGATTGAACATTAATTCAAACAATATTGGAGTGGTAAGAAGAATTGTGTAACCTTTTGTTACTGGGTCTCTGAAGCCCATCTTGTGTAAAGCTAGCCTGTAATCACCTTGAGTCAATCCACTAAGAAATAAAAGAGCCATCATGCCAATAAGAAGAAACGCTCCATTGTAAGAAATTGGAGGTAAAGTACCCTCCTCTGTTTGTGTGGACTGGGGAGAGGGAACTGCATCAATCTCGTTAACCATTCTACTTGCGCTATCCATAAGCCATCTATATTCTTCATGGTCAAAAAGGGGGAAACATGAACAAATATACCGATGAATTAAAATTATCAATGTAGGTCAACAATCATGCCTAAAGAATCAACTCCCGACGAAATCGTTCTCGATGACATCATGGAAGAAGGTATGAAAAATATCGGAAAAGGAGAAACAGCACCACTGAAAGAGGAACCCGTGAAAGAGGAAACTCCGGAGCAGAGTCCGCTAAATCCTCAATTCGGTTTCAAACTTGAACCAGTTCAAGTTCAGGAAGAAATTATTGTTGCTCCGGAGAAGGAAGTCGAGGAAGTTCCGAAGAAAAAACAAGTTATTCTCGACAAACCGTCACAGAGTATGGATGATGACATCATCGTTGATTGGTGAATTTAATCGGCGGTTTCATGAAGAAGACCGTCGACCAGTGGTTACGGGCGAGTCTATGTCGATGGTCAATGTAACCCTGCCTGATGGAACAGTCAATGAATACACAGAAGGAATCACTGCTGGGGAAGTTGTCATTGACGCTCTTGGAAAGAAGCACGGATGCCTAGCTGCTCGTATCAACGGTGTTGAGAGGGACTTCTCAGCATCTCTTCATAGCGACTGCAGCGTTGAAGGTATTCTCGCATCCAGTGATGAAGGAATTCATATCCTCCGCCACAGCGCTGCCCACTTACTTGCTCAAGCGGTCATGGAAATCTATCCAGATGCAAAACCAACCATTGGGCCTGCAATCGATCGTGGATTCTACTATGACTTTGCAATGGAACCAATTGCAGCAAGTGATCTCAAGGCAATCGAGAAGAAGATGCATGAGCTTGCACGACGTAACCTTCAGGTTGAAAGGGTTGAACTTGAAGAACAAGAACTCCGTGATCATTTCAAGTCGAATAAATACAAGATTGAAATTATCGATGATAAACTGGAAGACGGTGATGGTTCGACCATTTACAAGCAAGGCGAATGGTACGACTTGTGTCTTGGACCCCACGTACCAAGCACTGCTAAGTTGATGTTTAGTCGGCTGACATCTGTTTCCTCTGCCTATTGGAGAGGCGATCAATCTCGAGAGCAATTGGTTCGAATCTATGGAATCGTCGAGCCAACAAAGGATGCTCTCAAGGCGACATTGAATCGAATGGAGCAAGCAAAGCT
>DAKQ01000093.1:7101-10234 GCA_002496635.1 Euryarchaeota archaeon UBA82
CCTCGAGGAGCGATTCTCCGTCAAGAGTTGCAGAATTTTATTTCCTATCATCTCCGTCGACAAGGCTACGATCAAGTGTTTACTCCACACATCGGCAAACTCGATTTGTATCGTACATCCGGGCATTTCCCATATTATCAGGAAAGCCAGTATCCGCCGCTTGTTGAACGTGATTTGATGAAAAAGTTGGCTGATGAGGGTTGCTCGTGTTCAGAATTATCCAACATGATGAGTACTGGTGATATCGATGGTTACATGCTCAAGCCAATGAACTGCCCGCATCACGTCAAAATCTATGCATCTCAAGCACGCTCATATCGGGATTTGCCATTGAGACTCGCTGAGTTTGGTACTGTCTATCGATGGGAGCAATCTGGTGAGATTTCAGGAATGACACGTGTTCGTGGATTCACGCAAGACGATGCTCACCTCTTCGTTACCGAAGACCAAATCGGAGACGAAGTCATGGGATGTATTGAACTCGTACAGACTATTTTTGATGTTCTTGGAATGCATGATTATCGTGTTCGAGTCGGTTTGCGAGACCCAAACTCCGACAAATATGTCGGAGATTCTGAACGCTGGGATCGAGCAGAAGAAGCATGTCGTGCTGCTGCTGCAAAACTTGGCGTGAATTGGTCTGAAGAAGAAGGTGAAGCAGCGTTCTATGGTCCAAAAATTGACTTCGTGGTGAAAGATGTTATCGGTCGTGAATGGCAACTAGGAACTGTTCAAGTGGATTACAATCTTCCAGAACGATTTGATCTTTGGTACAAAGGAAACGATGGTGAAAATCATCGCCCTGTTATGATTCATCGAGCACCGTTCGGATCATTGGAGCGCTTTTGTGGAGTCCTTATCGAGCATTTTGCGGGGAAATTCCCCACATGGCTTTCTCCAACCCAATGCCACATTCTTACCATCTCCGAGAAGCATAAAGGCTACGCTGCTGAAGTTGCTGAGAAGTTGAGAGAGCAAAATGTTCGTGTTAAGATTGATGATGGAGATGACACAATTGGAAAGAAGATTCGAACGCATCGCAAGATGCGACCTGCTTACATGATGATTCTTGGCGATGGTGAAATGAACAATAATTGTGTATCATTACGCTCAAGAACTGGTTCACAAATATCAGATCTTCCGCTTGAACAATTCGTTGAAAACATAGTGAATGAAATTCGTGAAAAAGTTGCAGAACCATCCTTGGTTCCTGATTCAGAGTGAAAAAAAACTCATGGCGTTACGTATTCATTCGCATTCAATTAAAAGGAAAATGTGTTACGATAATCATGTCGGCTCCACCAATTCTCGACGGTTTTTCCGTCGTCGCGATTGTGCCGCTAATTTTAGCAGCAGCAATCGCACTGTTGTTCTGGAGAACCGTTGTTCCTCGTCAGTTACGTGGTTTACAGGTCGCTTTTGAAACTGGGCCAAAGCGATATGAAGTCCATACAATCACGTCCACATTTGGAGAGGCTCGAGATCTTCTTCAAAGCAGAGGAATGCGTTTTGGTGTTGCAACCTATCTTTTTGCTTTGACTGGAGCCCTTTTGCTCTTTTTCGAATATCTGATTACTTCTCAAGGGTGGAGTGATGGATACCATGCTCCAAATATTGCACTTGCCTTGATTCTGATTGTCTGGCCAGCAATTATCTCGTCTGGGTCTTCTCTGGGTGCTCAAATCATCAAACCGATTGGTCATGGTCGAGCTCGATTACAAGAAGCCAGTCGCGCTCGGTCCTATGCATACGTTGCTCTGACTGTGTTTTGGTTCTGTGGTGTGGCAGTGTTGTATTCTATTCTCGATGCAAGAGACATCTCTTCCGATCGTAAATTGAGTGTTTGCCTTCTCCTAGCCTTCTCACCATCCATTATCGCCTACGGGCGTGTTCTGGGTACTTCGTGGCAAGCCCTACGGCAATCATCAGCCCAGATTGCTAAAGGAAACGCATCACCATTCCACAACCATATTCCGAATGCTCGTCAACAATTGATTGCAAGAATCGTTCATATCAACACCATTGCGATGCCAATTGTTGCAATTAATACATTGATTTCCCTCGTTGCAATTCTTGTATCTCCTGAGTTGTTTACACATTCCGATCGTGTTCTTGAACTTCCAGAATACAGAGAACAAGCCACAATCATGGAAGAAGGTGGTGTGCTTGGCTTCTTCCTCATCGAATTGTTTTCCAACATTTCAGAACCTAGTCTTCGAGTCCCTCTGGTTTCAGCAATTCTGTTGTTCTTGCTTCTCAACGTTGCCCTCGTTGGTTTCCTCTTCGTTTATGAAGTTGCAAGAATTCTTTTCTTAGATGTTCAGGATGTTTCGGGGAGAGGTGGCATACGGCTTGCAGACAGTCGATTGCTTCGGGCAGAACGCAGTCAACAAGCCAAAGTCCTGAACTTTTGTTTCACTGGTTTTGCAGGTCAGTCTATGCTCCTATTGGCATTGGCTATGATCACATTCTGGGACTCGAGTTTCTTGCCTCAAGGCGAGCAATGTGGAGCCTGGGCGGACACGTTGTGTACAGTCGTTACCAAAGATGCAATGGAGGAACTGACATGGATGCTTGCAGCCGGTGGTCAAATTGGTTTCCTCTTCATTTGGTTAACATCATTACAAGTCGGCTCAAAACTTGATGACATCTCTTTTGATGCTTCAATAAGTGAGCAAAGAGACATGCTAACGCAGATGGAAGATGTCATTTATCTCAAGCAGAAACCCTTTACTGAATTGGTTGCAAAAGACTCATGGACACGTGCAATCGAACAATTTGACGACATTCTCAATACGAGTGAGGATTCGATGAAAGGGCTCGATTTATTGAGAGAAACTGGGGCTAGAATGCAACTTTATGCAGGTTTGAATCGATGGGAAGAAGCGGAAGAATACGCCGTCTCTATGCTCGCTCTCCAAGGCGGCCGTGAAGCCCAAGTTGCACGTTTAGTATTGGCTGCTGCAAGCATTAGTCAGAGAGATCTACCAGAAGCAGCACCACGTCTGTCCCTGCTCAACAAGAGTGATGTCGAAGCTGCTCGCTTGCATTGGTTTGCTGCTGTTCTTAATCCAAAAAGAGAAGTTCCTGTTGTTTCTCAACCGATTCTCAGTATCGATCCATTGATGAGAAG
>DAKQ01000093.1:10601-33193 GCA_002496635.1 Euryarchaeota archaeon UBA82
AACGAAGAATTCTCCTGCTTACAGAATGATGCTCCTTGGGGATTGTGCGCGAATGCGTTTAGCAGGTCGCCATGAAGAGGCGATAACAATGCTTGAAGATTTTATGAAGAAGCATAAGGATCATTCGAAGTATCCAACTTCAACATGGTCTCAAGGAAAAGTTGTGCTTGCTCTCATGCATTTGGATGCAAATCGCCCCAATACTGCTGTTCGTCTTGCTCGTGAATTACGAACTGCTGAACCTCGCCACCCTCATGTCCGTTCTCTGGTTAGAATCCTTCATGAATTAGGTCATATGGATGCAATGGGAAGTGAAGCGACTGGTATTACGATGCTAATTGATGCGGGAGGAGACTGGATGAAGAATTGGCCACTCGTCCATACTGTTCAAATTCCACCACGATTAAGCAGTTCTCGTTCTCTCAAACATGCCGCTATAGCTAACGTTTGGATTACACACTCACCCGAACAATCTGTTTCTAAATATTACAATAAACGGTCTGCTTGGAAACGAATCCCGTACAATTCAAATGAGAAAGAAGCCCCAGTAGGGCTCTATCTTCATCTCTATGGGATCATTGCTACTATCGGTGGAATGCCTGTTGATCTTGGACTACCAGCAGGGCTTGATATTGAAGCACTTGAGAGAAGAGGCCTTCTTTGATCAGACTCGCCTACGTAGGCGTTCCATTGCTGCATCTGCTTGACCGAGTTGTTCCAAAGCATCAGGTATTTGCCCTTCCTTGAGTCGATCTTCTGCGAGAGCAATTGCCGCATCCGTGTTCTTCATGTCTTCGTCGGTTGGTGGAAGATTCGAGGCTTCGCATTGATTTCGCAGAATTGCCCATTCTTCTCGAACGAATGTTAACAATGTGTTTGCTTCATCTTGTTCGTTACCAAGGGCATCGAGATCGATGGTTAATCGTTCAAGCAACGTTGCAGCATGACTCCATTGTTGTTCATCCGCTGCTTTTTGAACTGATTTGAAACGGAGCATCCACTTATCTGAATCTGAGAAACCTTCGAAGCGTGCGAGGAGTTTCTTTCGCTGACGCAAAGCACGACGAACGCTGTCCATCGCCTCACGCTCAACGTTGATGACTCTCATGATACCTTCTCCCAAACCAATTGCTTGGCCAGTTTCGCCTGCTTCAAGGGCTGTTTCTGCCTGTTCCATTCGGTGCTCAAGATCTGATGTATCAAATCCATCTGTTGCTTTCAATGCCTTTGCTGCATCTTTCAAGACGACTTCTGCGCGTTCCTTTGCGTCACCGTCTGCTTGCAGTTGAATCGGAATGACGACTGCGAGTTCGAATGCTTTCTTCGGAGCCTCGCGCTCGAGTTGCTTACGAGCATCTCGTATGATTTGCCTCATATTGTCAATAGCGGCCCCTGACTGTCCTGTCAATAATCCGTTGGCATGATTGATGGCTTCTTCGGCCTGAGCCCACCAAGTAACAATTTCTTGGGCTCGTATCTTTGCTTGACGGTACAATGCTTCTGCTTCTCTTAAGGAACCAAGAGAGGCTTCTCTTTGACCCATTTCGTATGATTTCCTTGGACGCTTTACAAGAGGTGTGAGATCCTCTGCATGCTCGATAACTGCCAATGCTTCTGTACGAACGATGTCCACGTCACCGGCAAGAGAAAGAGAACGCTCAATGTCTTCATCTGCTTCAACAAGTAGACGCATCCCGTAAGCAGGATCGATATGACCTTCTTCCTTCGCAGTCGTAACCAAACTGCTTGCTTGGTCGACCGCAGCTCCTTCTGAGCGAAGAATAAGAAGACGATTTTCTAATCGATCAAGTTCTGTTCTGAAAGCCTTCCTTTCATGGCGCAAATTGTCTCCAGCAATCCAAAGATAAGCAACGTGAAGAAGAACTACAGCAGCCAATATTGGATGCAACCAATCACTTGGAGACTCAATCCACGTTTCTTCAGCCCTATCTCCTACTAGCACACCAAGGACGGTTAGACCACCAAGAGCAGTCATCATTGCTCGGAATCGCATGACATCGATTCCCCCCCGTAGTGTTTTGGCGGAACCTTGGTACATCGAAAAACCAAGACCAAGCAATAGCACTCCTGCAAGTATATCACTCACCTCGGTTCCATAGGAACGTATTGAGAACATCACTAAGAGAGGCCAAAATATGCTGCATGCTGCACCTACTCGCGTTCTTGCCTTTGGATCATCGAGAATCAGATCTTGGAGGACAATACCCCAGAGGATGACAAGTATCGGCATTCCCAAACCGGAGAGAAGTTCTGCATTTCCAGAAAAGGCATCCTTCAGCGTGGGCCAGGCGAGCCATACCGCTCCAGAGAGGCACATTAAGGCACAAATCGTACTCAGGCGTTCGATTCGTCGTATGCGAAGGAGACGTTCAGCCTTGATGGCATCCTCTACATCTCCCCAGAGCATAAGTTGACGGACGGGTGTTTTCGTCATGAAACCACCGACGGTTTGCATCCAAACCTGCAACAATGTTCATGGGTATGCTTGGATGGTTGGTATAGAAGGGGACTTGAAATGAAAGGGCTCATCACGATGGACGATTTAACTAATGAAGACATTCTCAGCATCCTGGAAGATGCTGCACGTCTGCTTCCAGTAGCGAGAGGGGAGACATTTCTCCCTCTACTTCAAGGCAAGATTCTAGGCAATCTTTTCTTCGAACCAAGTACTCGTACACGAATGTCATTTGAGACTGCAATGAAACGATTGGGAGGTGATGTAGTCAATCTAGGTGATGTCAAAACCTCCTCAGTTGTCAAAGGCGAAACACTGTTTGATACCATTCAGATGGTTGATGGCTACACGGACATTATCGCCATGCGCCATCCAAGACAAGGTGCTGCACGATACGCCCAAGATGCTGCACGTGTTCCAATTCTAAATGGAGGAGATGGTGCTGGGCATCACCCCACACAAACCATGCTCGATCTGTTCACTATACTGCAATCGCATGGAACCCTAGAAGGATTATCTGTTGTACTTGCTGGGGATCTACGGTATGGGCGAACTGTCCATAGTTTGTCTCATGCATTGGTTCGATTTGGTTGTAAACTTATTCTCGCATCACCCGAACTTTTGCGTATGCCAACTGAGATCATCGAAGATTTGCGAGAACATGGTGCAGATGTTACGGAGACTGAAGACCTCCTTGGAAATATCAACGAGGCTGATGTCGTCTACATGACTCGAATTCAGAAAGAACGCTTTGCTGATGAAGATGAATACACAAAGGTTGCAGGAGCTTACAAACTTCATGCACGTGATGTTGCAAATGTGAAGGCTGAGATGATTATCATGCATCCACTTCCTCGTGTTGATGAAATTCATCCAAGTGTTGATTCAACACGACATGCACGATATTTTGAACAAGCATTCAACGGTGTTGTCGCTCGAATGGCGCTTCTTTGCAGATTGTTGAACATCGAAGTTCCTGCTGAGATACAAGGAGGTGAGGCTTGATGGCTGACGAGCATAACATGCGAAGAGTCACTGCGATTCGGAATGGAACCGTTATCGATCACATTCCATCGGGACAATCCTTGAAAGTTCTCGAACTCCTTAACATCGCTCGCGATACTTCAGTGCCTGTTTCCTTAGTGATGAACGTACCTTCGAAGAAAATGGGTTCAAAGGACATTGTTAAAGTCGAAGATCGTGAATTGACACAGACTGAACTCGATCGCCTTGCTCTTGTTGCACCTGACTCTAGTATTGCAATCATTCGTGCATATACTGTTGCAGAAAAGTTGACCGTTAATCTCGGAGAAGAAGTACGTAATGTTGTTCAATGCACATTCTCAAACTGTATTACTCAGAACCTGCGTGAACCACTTCCACATCGCCTACGAGTCACCAGTACGGATCCTCTCACACTTCGTTGCCACTATTGCCAACGACCACAAGATTTGGATGAATTGATTCTCAACCTACTCTAAATCTACGTCGAGTAAGTCACGCATATCACATGCCTTGCATGTTGCCCCTGATGTAGGAGAACCACAGCGTTCACATTTCATTGGTTGAGTACGAATTGGCGCAGGTTCCTGCTTTGCTACCATTTTGATGTTGTCAGCCATTCGGACAAGACTGTGACGTGTACCCGGAACATCTTGTTCCATTTGTGCAACAAGATCTCTGTATCTCCACCGAAGAGCTCCTTGTGCGTAAGGACATTCTTCATGATGCATTGGAAGTTGTTTATGCATTGCAAGAAGGTGGATTTCTTGTTCTGGTATCCATCGAAGAGGAACGATTCTTGGAGGCAATCCATCAACTGGTGAATCGGTATGAGGAGCGAGGCGAAGAGTTCTGTCAATGTCTCCATTAGCCATGTTCATCAAGACTGTTTGCGCCATATCATCCAAATTGTGTCCCAGAGCCATGACATCTGCATTCACTTGTTGTGCAAGTGCATTGATTCCTTGTCTTCGAAACACACCACAGTATGAGCAAGGCATTGTCGAAGCACCTGCATTTTTCTCAGCCACCATAGGCAAACGGTGAACAACTTCGTCCATTTGATGGAATTCAAGAGATTCATATGAAGTGGTGATGAATTCAACTCCAAGATCTTCACATAGATCAATGGCACATTGCATCGATGGTGGACGGTATCCTTCAATCCCTTCATCCACACAGCCTGCAACGATTCGAACATCACGGCGCTTGCCAACGAGATCGACAAGCATTGTTAGTAACACTGCGGAGTCCTTCCCGCCTGAGATCGCTACGAAGATTGTTGTGGTTTTTGATTTATCAAGAACGAGTTGCTTACGCAGTTCCCTTCCAACCTTTTTCCGAATAGATTGCTCAAGATGAGAGCCGCAGAGAACTCGTCCTGAGTAGGCTTGCTCTACGACAGCATCCTTTCCACAGACATCACAGACAGGTGTCTGGAAAAGTGTCTGTGCGGGTTCCGCCATGGCAATTGGTCTCAATTCCACCATTAAACGCCTCCGATTGACGCACAATTAGAAATAAAAATTTCAATTCAAAATTTAAAAATCCAATTAGGAAATTTTGAATAATATCTGAATTCTATATCTTCATAAGCGCGGTAAAACCCAGTATCATTCTTCTCCGCGCTCGTTGAAATCTCAAAATGCAGTTGGAATTTTCAAACAGGTCAACAAATCCCCCTACGGGGGAAGAGTTTCGGGAAAGTTCTTGAATGGTATGCAGTTGTGAAGAGGTTTGAGCAACCATGCTGGACAGTGTTTTTTCTGGTCTTTGTGAAATCAAAGATGCACAACATGTTCGGCTTTTCGATCAGTTTGGAAACCAATACGGCGCTACCAAGCGATGGCCAGAATCACTTGAAGAACAGCGTGCTGAATGGGCTCATTGCGCTTCAGTCGCCTCATCTTTTGGGCTTGGAGAACTGCATGAAGTATGGATCGAATCAAGACGGCTTACCGTCATTGATCAAATTGATACAGGCGTTTTTGCTGCTCTCTCTGGCAAAAACGGTACGAAGGGTATGTGGCGTTACCATCTTACACGTCAACGACAGCGAATAAACGCAACAAAAACACAGGTGATTTGATGTTTGATTTACCACACAGCGAACAAATTGATGAAGAATTGAACGTATCTCCTGGTACGATTCAACCGTTTGAAAACGGTTACATTACCACCTGGGTTGGTCGAAGAAAGACTCCCTACGGCCATAGGCTCGTCCGAGCAGGGCGAATCGTCGGTTGGCTCTGTGAAGGCGACAGTGCAACGAAATTGCTTGGAGGAGGTGATGCACGAAAGGCATTGGAAGCAGCAGAGGAAGGAATGCACAGACTTGTTGGCTATGCTTGTTCACTGAGAGGCCTCGGTTCACTAGCAACACTCATTCCTGAGGCTTTTGAATTTCAAGCGGATGCACAAGGACTTTCAGCAGGCTCGTCATTAACCGAACGACTCTTTGCAAGAAATATTTCAGCTGTTCTTTCGACACTCGAAGGATACGACCATGTTCGAGGAGCACTTGCAGCAGATCAAGGAATCCTTATCGATAGTGCGGGCTCTATACCGGGCAAAGCAGAAGTACTTGCCTCAAGTATCTCCTCTCTTTCTGATTCAATGACTTCGCATCAATCTCAATTAGGCGGTACTGAACAAGGCTATGCCACATTGAAGATGGGTGATGCCTCTGTTTTACTTGCTTCAAGTAGTACGATTGTAATAGCAATATGGACTGAACTTGATACTGACCATGCACGACTTTTGACAGACCTTACTGCTCAACTTGATGGCGAAATTGGCACCTATGCAGAAGGAGCAGCTACACTTCCTGATGGATTCATCCTCAGAGAAGGAAAGGGAGGCTCCGATGCTGTAATGTCGATGCTTGCTGCAGCCCTTGAAGAACAGGTCACAGGTCATCTCAAGGCAGGTGCGAGTGACAAAGCAGTATCGCTTGCCGTAGTGAAAGGAATTCCAGTCGCAATGGCTGCAAACGGACAATCATTTGACGATGCTATGATGGGATTGACTGAAAGTAAGCGCATTCTGAAACTCCATCGTCTTGCATCTGGAACGACCGTTTCATCTTCTACTGGAGATGTTGAATCCTTCTCATTGGAAGGGTTCGTCGAAGCCCTTTCATCGGTGCGAACACGTTCTGAAAAGCGTAAAGAGACCATGAAGCATCGGCTCATGACCATGTTTGGCTTTGAAATTGGTCTCGAACTTGTTCGTCAACAACGAAGTAAGGTATCAATTCGAATCGATGGAGCAGAGGCGAGCAAGGGCTTACCAGCTGCTTCATCAGTTGCTGGTGTAGATGCTGGCTTAAGGCGACGATTGGAAGAGGCTGAACTCCGTTCAGATTCACTTATGCGAACAAATGCTGGATTGACTGCGCAATTACAAGATTCTGAAAAGCAACGAACCCAGGCTCTCGTTCGACTTGAGGAAATCAAGGAATCATCAGGTGACCAATCAGTAACAATACAATCGAAAAATGATGAACTGAACCGAGTTCAAGTCACCGTTTCAGAATCAAGAACCAGGATGGAACAAGCAGAAGAACGAGCCGACCGTTTGTTGCGTCGTGTAAGTGAACTTGAACATCAACTAAGTGAACGAGCGGGCGAACTTGCAAAGGCTCTTGGAAATGCAACAAGCAGTGAAGCACTTCGAAATGAATTAGAAGAACTCTCATCGAGTGAAGCAACGACACGTGCAGAACTTGAATCGAATGCACAGAAGTTAGCATCGGTTCGTGATCAGATCGATACAGAGGAAAGACGACTACGATCTCTTGAAGAACAAATTTCATCAATGCGAGAGCGTCAAGCAAATGCGAAGAGTAAATCGAATTCTTCAGAAGAAAAGGTTCGTGCTGCACAAGCAAAACTTGACCAAATCGAAGCAGAAACAATTGCAAGTCGAAGAAGAGCAGAAGAAGAACGACATCGTCTAGCAGAAGATGAAGCACGAAGGATGCAACTCCACTCTGAAATGCGTGAATTAATGACTGAGCGTCGAGACATCTTGACTGAATTAGGCAACCTAGGTGCTCGAAGAGGAAACGCAGAAACAGAATTATCTGGGCTCATTGGTCGAGCAGAAGCCCTTACTGAAGCGCATGAAGAAGCGGTTTCTGATATCGCCGAGGCTGAACGATTGAGAGCACGGCTTTCAGAAGAGCCACTTGCTCAAGCATTGCTTAATGATGATTCAACCTTCAGAGGATTAGGTCCTGTCATTGAACGTCTCGAACAAGCACGAACTCTTGGATATTCAGTTATTCTTCTCGATCGTGCTGTTGAGCGAGCATTGCAAGTGGTTCAATCCACTGTTGATCATATTGCTGCAACGCCAAGAAATCTCCTCAGCAGTGAAGTAATGACGCTGCTTGAACGACAGGTTCCTCAAACAGCAGGAGCTGTGCGTGGACTTGCTCGGTGGTCAGTTCAACAACGATTGGAAAATCAACTCGGAGAAACCGTAGGACACCTCATTTTGGATTTGGAAGGTATTCTCGAAGATTATGATCGTTCGATTACAATGTTGAGACGTATGCGGAATGTCCTTGACCAATTAGGCCAACTTGGAGCGCCTCCAGAAGAAATCGATGCTTTACGGATGAATTGCATGCGTCCTGAAGCGTTACCAAGTGTTGCTGTAGAGACTCGAAGATTGATTCGTATAGCACTTGATGATATTTATCTTGAAGCTGATCAAAGAGATGCTGGTGAAGCCATTGCTCTTGAACAGACTGCAGGTGTGCTTGAGGAATTACTCACACAAATTGATGCATCTGGACTAACAAAGGGCGTGCCAAGAGGTGCTATGTGGGATTTCCAACGAGACGGTTATCTTCCGTTTGAACGAACTGCCATCCCAGTAGGCCAGAGAACACCTGTCACGGATGATATGATTCAGCACATTCAGCCAACGCTCATCGTTGATGAGAGTGTATCTCTTGATGCACAACCTGCTCCAGAAGTCATTACAGAAGGTGGGTGGGAAGAAATGCCTGCCCCTATCGACGAGGAAAAACCTGTAGTGGAAGATGAACATCTTCCTGAAGTAAGTCGCCCAATGGAAGAAGATAGAGTTGACCTTGAAGCAGAATTAGCACGTCTTGATGCAGAGAGGAATTTACGTGGAGAAACGGTACCTGAAGTGAAGGTTGATCCTCATCTTGCTGCATTAGAAAATCAACTTTCAGAGTTGGACTTTTGAGGCGATAACATGACTGAGGCTCTGCTTGGAAGAAACGAAATGGTTGGTTCAAGATATCCCATGTGGGTTGACCGAGTCATTTTCATTCTTGCAATCGTTGGTTTTGTATTCCTTAACCAGTACATCTGGGAACAGATAAGTTCAACCTGGATGCAATGGATGGCTTCTGTAGGATTAGCCATTCTCCTACTCATCATGACCGAAGTAAGTGGAAGAATGATCCAAATGCTGCGAGTAAATTCTTGATTAGAATTTCTTTTCCTCTACTGGAGCCTGTGTCTTGTTTCCAAGAGATTCAATCAAGCCCCAAACTCTCTGCCAAGGAATGAAGAAGCGCATTAATGCGATTATGCTCAGGAAAAGAAGAGCGGATATGACCAGCCCGTAGGTCAAAGACAATTCAATGGATTCTGAAACTTGAGCAGCCCATTGGCTACCAGTTGATGAACTCACAACTTCAAGAAGAACGCTGTGGAATCCAAGAGCAATCATCGTCACTAAACCTGTGATAGTGAGGAATCCTGCAGTATGACGCAGATGTCCGTTGAGAACGTTATCCATTTGTTTGACATATTCAGGATCTCTTTTACAAGATTCGGGCAATCTGTAGGCGTATTCGAGGTAACGAATGACACCAAAGCCAGATTCTTGAAACACCATAATCAAAACAGCAATAAGAATCAAAGAAAGTTGTTCAGGCGTTACCAAGTCAAAGCCAAAGATACCAATGGTTGGATCACTCACCTGTGTTTCAAGTGTTTTCAGATTTGCCCCCCAATCACCTAACTGAGTCTTGATCAATGGGAATGTGAGGATTGCATGTATACCAAGGAAGAGAAGAGTAAATCCAATCGCCCAACCAATTGAGCGTCGAGATAGACCCCATATGCCACGTGTACCCATGATAACTGGTAAAAGGTAGACAAAGAGGATAACAAGTGATAAAATCATCAATAAAGGCCATTCAAGCGTTTCCAATTCACCTTCAGAAGGAGCTCGGAAATCCAGTGAGAAAATCATTGATGGAACCCATGTCAAGAGAAGGCGCCCAACCAAAGACACCATGAGTAAAATGATGAATCCAAGTTTGATTCTCTGTTGAAGTTTTGGTGATTGGAATGCCATCAAGGCCATCGAACCACCAAGAAGGAGACCGAGAATAATAGGGACATAAAATCGAGAAAGCCCTTGTCTTCCTTCCCCAGTGATCCAATCGCCTATTGGAACTTCACCAACGAGCGATTCAAGGGTATCAAAGACCATTGTGTGGTCAATACTGTTGACAACATAGGTTGAGACGACCTCAAGATACATCCAGACAAGAGCAATGGTTGCTATCACTTGCAGAGTGATGATTTGCCATTGCTTTCTCAACATTTTGAGATGGAGCGTACGTGGCCGTCCACCAAGAAGAGAAACATCACTCTGAGGATCTACTTCACCTGCCATCTAGAACCCCCTCACTTGCATAATTGCTTGAGACAAATCCATGTCAGGCATCCAATCAATCACTTGTGCCCCTGAACCTGCCAGAGTTGTCAATCGATTTTGGCGCTCAAGTTTGAGAACTTCATACGACATTCGAGGAATACGGGAGACGAGGCGCTCGAAATCAATACTTGATGGCGATAGGACGGTGACTTCATGGCCTCGTCCGACTAAGTCTCGAACTGCTGCGGGTACTGTACCGTCTCCTTCGCATGATGAGATGATGAACACTGGACTACCTCGACTAAATCGACCGCTAAGTGAATTCGTCACTGCCTGCAAAGGCATGCTTCCTTCAGGCTTTACTCCAGCTAGAGAACTGAGGATTTTGAAATACTGCTTATCTCCAGTATCTGGAGGAAGATATGACAAACCATCGCCATAGATGCTCAATGCAACGCTGTCACGTCGTTTCAAGAAGAATGCTGCAAGGCTGGCTGCACTTACGGTTCCCATTTCGAGTGGATTCTTCAGAACGGTTCCTATTCGTGATACATCTCTTGAGTCCAGTAGAATGTAGAGATCGGTAACTGCGTCTCGACACTTTTCATTGACCATCAAATCACCAGTTCGAGCAAATGCTTTCCAATTGATGTTCTTGAATGGATCTCCTGGAACGTATTCCCTCAATGAATAGAATTCAGAACCTTGTCCTGGTGTCCTCAAGGTTGTTGCTCCAGTGTACATCTTTGGAGTACGAGAACGAAGGAATGCTTCCTCGACTTCCTTAATTTGTGGGAAGATGACAATGTCTGAGTGATGATCGACATACATGTCTTCCACTCCAAGATTGAAGGTGTTTCGAACACGGAGAGAAACAGGACCGATTGAATAATGTCCACGAAGTGGGCATCGTAAAACGTAACGAATACGTGCACTTTCACCTGGTTTGAGATTAAGACGCATTTGATTCAATCCACTTCTGAGCTTCATTTCATGAGGAATATTATCGTAAACATCGAGTAGTTGAGTGCGACGATTACTTCGATTGGTGACGAGCAGTTCAACATACAAGTCATCTCCTTTGTACAAGTTATCTGCTGAAAGCGTACGTTGCACTTCGATATCACCGTGCCCAGACACCCACGAATTCACAACGATGAATGTGATTAAAGCAAGACCAAGAATCATCATCTGATTATTAGTAATCATCATTCCGATGAGAATCAGTGCGATACCACCTGTGAAGGTGAATGCTGCTTTGCGTGTCCACATAGTGCTCACCTACGCCCCCACGCTTTGATGCGTTTCACAAGTGCAACAGATTGTTCCAAGGAATACTTTCCGGGTTCAATTGCAAATTTAGCAAGAACCGGATCTTGAATTAAACCAACCAATTCCTTTGCAGACATTGCATGGAATTCATCCCTTGTCAATCCATTCTGATTACGAACCTTCGAAAGGAATACCTGCCGTATTTTCTCTGTTTTCGCATAATATGTGTATCGATTAGCGTCACCAAATCCGTAATAGATGATGCTGAATATGTGACGCCATGGTTCTGGATCACGCTTCTTGAGAAGAACCCCCTCGAATGTGATGAAGAGCACAACAAACAATGCTAGCATTGCAAGTCCTTCCCCAGTGAAGTAAACGAGTAGGAAATAGACGGTATTGTAAGAATCTGCTAAGAGAGCATTCTGTGGGTGTCTGCTTTCGTCAAAGATGACCATTGCATTTTCAGCAGGCTGCCCAGTTTCACCATCAATTGTACTCATCAATGATTCAGCAATGACATCAAGGGCCCACTTACGATTGTCATTCGCAGGCACGAGTTTCTCTGTATCCCCATATTTGCCTTCGTTGAATCCCTCGTAGTCGTAAATGGCGTTAATCAGTGAACTACCATCTGCGATGAAGAACACTCTGCCACCTTCATCAGGATCGCAAGTCGATGATGCACATGCTTCGATTGAGAGATTGAATTGACCCCAGAGGTCTGGAGTCTCGCTGGTTTGTTCGTTACCAACCCAAAGCTCGCCGTCACCATTGACATCAACAGTTGCTTGGTTGCTGGTAACTGCACGAACGTTCACATCGTTTAGAGCACCTTTGACACCAGGGACAATCTCAAGCCCCGTTACGTTGTTGAGAAGCATAGTGTATGTTGCATTGTATTCAATTCGGCCGAGTTCACCTGAACTCTTGACCCAATGATGAGAGCAAATACCCGCCTCTTCTAGAGTCATGTCTTGACCATCGAGTTGGTTGCAAGGATGTGGACCAGTAACGCCAGACCAACGCTCATGCTGATCTATTGTGGTTTGGTCAAGCGTTGTTCCGTTCATTCCACAAGGGCTGGCTTGCATACACATCCAGATGTAATTATAATCTAATTCAGCAACATAATTTGTATCGTACAACTGATATCCTGAATAACGTACTCCGTACGCCTCACCAATACTGCCAGCATAACCAAAGTCTTCGAGAACAATAACGGTTCCACCATTGTCAACAAATTCTACAATTGCATCAACTTCTGAGGGAGAATACCCATCTTCTGTTGCGATTGTAATGAAACCGTCTTCATCAAATTGAGGGAAAGAGAGCGTGTCGCGTTCAACACCTGCGACAACGAAAGTTGTATTTCGAGGATCTTCGATATCTGCCAACAAAAGTGGACTGCTCACAAGTGATCTTGTTTCAATGCCCATATCATTGATGTCTTCACGGAATGCAGACATATCATCCCAGTCATCATCGTATGCAGACAGTTGATTCGACTGACTGATATTGATAAAATTCTGAAGAACGGTGAGAAGAAGGATGCCGAGAACAGCCCAGAATGCAACCTGAAGCCCAATTCGGTTCAGATTTCTTGCTCGTTCCGCCGCCATTTCACCCACCTGCTAGAACACCGTTCAGACAAAGACGGGCTCACATCGGTTTAGAAGGTTGTCCAATCGTGTTGGCAAAATGCTCATCCATGCATCATCAAATTTTCAGCAAAATAACTTGCCCAAATGAAGATACATCAGTTGAAGGGATGTACACATTTCCATTCTTTGAAGGATAAGAAACACGGCTTACATCTAGGTTGTTTCCAAAAGCAATGACCAGGTCTGAAATCTCTCCATTTGAAATGTCAATCACAAAGTCTACGAGTGTTCCAACTTCTTTTCCTTTTCGATCTTGAACGATACGTCCAAGCATTTCCTGCCCGAAACTGGATTCCATGGGATTCGCCTTGTATTACCGACAGCGCATAAAGGACTTGACCGTTTCCTTACTTACATCGTTTCCATACCGAAACCGTAATCTCGGGTTCGCTTGATGTTGGAAAGCCCTGATGTCAAACGAGTTTCCATCTTTTGATAGTACTCAAGCATCTCAGGAGTAACTGTAGGACGAACCCGTGTGACTGCATCGTCAAAATGCTTCTTAGCGACTTTCTTCTTTCCAGCACGCATTGCGATAAGTGCTGCTTCTCGGCACACAGCTTCAATGTCTGCTCCCGTGAATCCTTCCATGTTTGAAAGAATATCCTTGAAAGAGAATTTGGATAATGGCATTCCCTCCGAGTGAATCTGGAAAATGGCTTCTCTGGCTGGAGCATCTGGCGGAGGTACGTGGAGAACACGCTCAAAACGACCGCTTCGCAAAAGAGCTGGATCAATCATTTCTGGTCTGTTTGTTGCAGCGACAACAATCACTCCATCGAGTGATTCAACACCGTCCATGCTTGCTAGCAACTGGTTAACAACTCTATTTCCAACATCGCTTCCTTCACCGTTGGATGAACTTCTCATACTTGCAATCGACTCGAATTCATCCAAGAAGATAATTGAAGGCGAAGATTGCTTTGCTTTCTTGAATATTTCACGTATACCACGTTCGGATTCTCCGACCCATTTAGAAATCATTTCCGGACCTTTAATCGAAATGAAATTCGCTTGGGCTTCGTTGGCAATTGCCTTAGCAAGTAGCGTCTTTCCAGTACCAGGTGCGCCGAATAAAACAATTCCTCGAGGCGGTTTGATGTTGAAATGTTCAAAGATTTCTGGTTTGGTTAAAGGCCATTCAACAGATTCCTTCAATCGGTCTTTCACCTCTTCGAGACCTCCAACTTCATCCCATTGGATTTCAGGTATCTCGACATAAATCTCTCGAAGAGCAGATGGTTCAACATCCTTGATTGCATGCTTGAAGTCATCCATACGAACTTCCATCTTCTCGAGAACTTCAGGTGGAATTGTTTCTTCCTCAAGGTCAATTTCTGGGAGATATCGTCGCAGTGCTTTCATTGCTGCTTCTCGAACGAGGGCTGCAAGATCTGCTCCAACGAATCCATAGGTATTATCGAGAACCCAATTGATTTCAAAATCATCAGCAATAGGCATTTGGCGTGTGTGAACATCCATGATTTCTTGTCGCCCATCTCGATCTGGGACGCCAATCTCGATTTCTCGGTCGAATCGTCCAGGTCGTCGAAGAGCTGGGTCAAGTGCATCTCTTCTGTTGGTTGCACCAATGACAACAACATTGTCTCGGCCTTGCATGCCGTCCATCAGCGTTAGCATCTGAGCAACAACACGTCGTTCAACTTCACCGCTAACATCTTCACGCTTAGGGCAAATCGAATCGATTTCATCAATGAAGATAATCGCAGGAGAGTTTTCGCTTGCTTCATCAAAGATTTCTCGTAGTTGTTTCTCAGATTCACCGTAATATTTGGAAATGATTTCTGGCCCATTAATGGACTTGAAGTGGGCGTTTACTTCTGTAGCAACCGCCTTTGCGATCATTGTTTTTCCAGTCCCAGGTGGGCCATGGAGAAGAACACCCTTTGGAGGATCAATTCCAAGTCTTCGGAACAGTTCAGGGTGCTTGAGAGGAAGTTCAATCATTTCACGAACTTTCTGTAATTGTTGCCCAATACCGCCAACATCCTCGTAAGTGATTCCTTCCGATTGTCCAACATCTTCGTCGTCAATCGCCTCGTCCTTGATGACAATGTCAGTGTCGCTTGTTACTTTCACGATTCCTTTCGGAGTGGTTTGAACGACTGCGAACGGTAGTGCTTCTGCAAACAAGGTCATGCCAGGAATGAAGATTCTATCACCAGCCATAACTGGGCGCTTCGAGAGGCCTCTTCGAGCAAAGCCTTCAATTCCGGGGCCGAATTTTACCTTCTGCTTGTTTGCCATGACAGGAGATAGTGTGAGTTTTGTACACTCTTTTGCTTCTGCTTTGATGACATCGACTCGATCGCCTAAGCTTACGCCCGCATTCTTTCTGATGATTCCATCAATACGAACAATGTCCATTTTGGCGTCTTCGGGGCGGCTTCGCCAATAGATAGCGGCTGTCGAACGCTTTTCACCACGGATTTCAACAATGTCGCCCGGCTTGAGGTCAAGACCATGGTCTCCCGAAATTCGTGCTCTTCCGTGCCCTACATCGGATGGAATTGCCTTTGCTACTCTTAACGAAACTCCGTCATCATCGCCGCTCATGGGTTGTCTAAATCCTCAGGGTACTAAAACAGTTAGATGAAGAAATCCCCTTTTTATGCGCATGAAAATCAAACGTAGACTTCATGGAGGGAGTTGGACTCGGACGTTCATGGTCCACGTACTCGAAGCTGGTCTTACCTACCTTGAAGCAAATAATCCAAACAACCGCCCCGCTGTAAAGGGGTTCAATATTATCAACGGTCAGTTAACCGAAGCAAGCGACGGTTCCACCTTTGAATCACGCAATCCTGCAATCCTCGATGATATGCTTGGAACATTCCCTCTTTCAACAAAAGACGACGTCCATGCTGCCTTGGATGCTGCTCATGCTGCATTCCCATCATGGGCTGCAACTCCTGCACCAACCCGTGGCCAGATTATCGGTAACATGGGAAGACTCCTCATGGAACACAAAGATGCGATCGTTGCATTGGAAACAAGAGAGATTGGGAAGACTCTGAAAGAATCAGCAGGATCGGTTCAAGAAGCGATTGATACATGTCTTTTTTTCCAGTCTGAAGGGAGAAGACTCTACGGTCAAACGGTCAACTCGGAATTGCCTGACAAAGAACTGTTCACATACCGCCGACCACTTGGTGTCTGTGGAATCATCAATGCATGTAACTTCCCTGCAGCCGTTCCATTCTGGAAGATGATTCCAGCGATCATGTGCGGAAATACCTGCGTTTGGAAGAGTCCACAGGACGCCCCTCTACTCTCTTTCGCTCTTGCTCGAATCATGCACGAGTCTGGACTTCCAGACGGTGTAATCAATCTGGTTCATGGAAAAGGAAGTGGAGCAGGACAATACCTGGTCGATGCAGTTGACGAAGGCCGAGTCAACAAAATTTCCTTCACTGGTTCGACAGAAGTCGGTAAGATGATCGGTGAAGTTTGTGGACGAAACCTTGTCTCTTGTTCTCTTGAACTCGGCGGAAAGAACCCACTTGTCGTCATGCCAAGCGCAAACCTTGACAACGCTGTAGAAGGCGCATACTGGGGAGCATTTGGAACAGCAGGACAACGTTGCACATCGCTTGGAAACCTTATTGTTCACAAAGATGTTTACAATGAATTCATGACCAAATTCATGGCAAAGGTAGAAGCAACAAAGATTGGCGATTCGCTTGTTCACGATGGTGTTCTTTACGGACCAATGCTTTCCGAGAAATACGCTAATGATTTCCTAACTGGTGTAGACATGTGTCTTGAATCTGGTGCAAAGCAAATCTTTGGCCAAGGACGAATTACCAGCGACAACAAGCCAACAAACTTCCACGGCACAGCAGAAGATGGTGTGTTCATGTGGCCTCACGTTTTCACAGAAGTTACCGAGGACATGAAGTGTTTCCATGAAGAAGTGTTTGGCCCTGCGGTTACAATCTGCAAAGCAAGCGATTTCGATCATGCTCTACACCTTGCTAACGCTAGCCCGTATGGACTATCCTCTGCAATATACACCAACGACCGATTGGAAGCATATCGATTCAAGACCGGCATCAAGGCGGGTATGACTGGAATCAACAACTCAACAACTGGTGCTGAAGCTCACCTTCCATTCGGCGGTGTCAAAGGCTCTGGAAACGGCACACGTGAATCCGGTATCTGGGTTATTGAAGCCTATTCATACTGGCATGCGGTCAATGACGAACTCTCTGGAAAACTGCAACTTGCACAGATGGATGTTGAAGAAATCGAGATGGTTGAAGCCCAAGTCGACTGGACTAACCTGGTCTAAACGTTAGATTATATCTTCATTTTCTTGCTAAAATCACACAGGGGTAAAGGGCCAACCTCAAAGACCTTGAGTCGTTGGATAAACTATTCCCACACTCTGGGAGGGCGTGAACTTCATGGGCGAAGGTATCAAACTTCCAGTTATCAACGGATTGGGACGAACAGATCGAATAGACAAATGGTGGACGCAGCCATTAGCAATGGGGATTGCACTCACTGCTGCACTTATTTACACTGCTTGGCGACTTGTCATCTTCCCAGATAGTATTTCTTACGAACTTGAAGGATCGGAAGTGATGTCACCAATTTTCTCTCCAAACATACTCAAATGGGATCTCTTTGGCCTCAATGAGTGGGATCATCCTGGCTGGGTCAACGCTGCAATCCTTGTCCTATGGATTCCATTCGGTTTCCGTGGAACCTGCTACTACATGCGTCGAGTCTACTACAGAACCTTCTTTGCAAGTCCTACGGCTTGCTGGGTTGACGAACCTGACATCAACAAGAAAATTGGATACGGTGGAGAAAAACGCCTGTTCATCCTCAATAATCTACACAGATACTTCCTCTATGCTGCAATCATTATCATCGCCATCAAATGGTGGGATGTTACGCACACACTCCATTTTGAAGAAGGATGGGGGTTCTCTTTTGGTACATTCATCATGGCGACTGAAGCGTTTTTGTTGACCATGTACGTCACATCATGCCACGCTCTGCGTCACCTTGCCGGTGGAAGTTTAGATCGCTGGGTCAGCGGTATCACTGCACTTCGTGGAAAACTCTTCAAGAAAATCAGCGTATTCAACCGATCACACGGCTTTTGGTTCTGGACCAGCCTTGGATTTGTATTTTTGGGCGACTTATGGACGCTTGCGGTAGCTGAAGGGCACATCAATGACATGGCCTTCGTAATCATGGGGTGATTTAATGAGTGAAGAATACATGAAACACGAATATGACGTGGTTGTTATCGGTGCTGGTGGAGCAGGCCTACGTGCTGCGATTGAAGCCGCACGCAGTGGTGCTAAAACCGCAATTATCACCAAATCTCTTCTTGGAAAAGCGCATACGGTCATGGCCGAAGGTGGTTGTGCTGCTGCTTTACAAAACGCTGATCCTCGTGATGGATGGAAGGTTCACTTCCACGATACCATGAAGGGAAGCAAGTGGCTTGCTGACTGGCGTATGGCTGAATACCATGCTAAGGAAGCTCCTGACCGAGTACGGGAACTCGAACAATGGGGTGCTGTCTTTGACCGTACACCAAAACAACTCATCAATCAACGAAACTTCGGGGGACACACCTTCCCTCGACTCGCTCACGTCGGAGACGCAACTGGGCTCGAGATCATTCGGACACTCCAAGAACGGGGTATTCACGAAGGAATTGATATCTTCATGGAATACACGGTTCGTCATCTTCTCAAGGAAGGCGATCGTGTAACGGGATGTGTTGCTTACACCCGTGTTGATGGTGAATTCCATGCGTTCTCAGCAAAGTCTGTCATCTTAGCTACTGGCGGAATTACTCGATGTTGGAGCGTATGCTCCGGTTCCTGGGAATACACGGGAGATGGTCATGCTATGGCAATGTGGGCTGGTGCTGAACTACGTGACATGGAATTTATCCAATTCCATCCTACTGGAATGGTATGGCCTCCATCCGTACGAGGAATTCTCGTTACAGAAGGTGTTCGTGGAGAAGGTGGTCGTCTTACCAACAATGAAGGAGAGCGTTTCATGTTTGATTACGTTCCTGATATGTTCAAGGGCGACCACGCTGAAACCATCGAAGAATCGGATAAATGGGTCGAAGAAGTTGTTAGTGGAAAACTTGCAACTGTTCGCCGACCACCCGAACTCCTAACTCGAGACGTTGTTGCAAAAGCGATCAAAGCAGAGGTTGGTGCTGGAAGAGGTTCCGAACACGGCGGCGCATATCTCGACATTTCTCATCGTGGTCCAGAAGCCATCAAGAAGAAATTGCCTTCGATGTATCACCAATTCATGGAATTGGCTGGTGTCGATATTACAAAAGACAAGATGGAAGTCGGTCCAACGGCTCACTATGTCATGGGGGGAATCCTCGTGAATGCTGAAACTCAGGAATCAACTGTTCCTGGTTTGTATGCATGTGGAGAAGCTGCAAGTGGATTACATGGTGCAAACCGTCTCGGTGGAAACTCACTTTCTGATCTAATCACATTCGGAAAGCGGGCTGGTGAGTTCGCCTCAAAGCGTTCGAAAGACCTTGCTCAACCTTCTATTGATGATGCTCAAGTTCAGAAAGCAATCGAAGAAATGATTCAACCTCTTAACAAAGAAGGTGGAGAAAATCCAGGAGTTATTTATGATGAAATGCGAGAAATGATGCAGAACAAAGTCGGAATCATTCGTACCAAGGATGAACTTGAAGAAGCACTTGTGGAACTTAGTGACTTCAAGAAGCGAGCGCTTGCATCATTCCCAGGTACATCTCGACGTTACAATTCTGGATGGCATCAAGCACTCGATTTAATCAACATGGCTGACGTATCCATAGCATGTGCTCTTGCTGCACTAACACGTGAAGAAAGCAGAGGTGGACATACTCGTGAAGATATGCCTGTACCCGAGGACGAGTATTGGGGCAAGACTCTGAACATTATCTGGATGGAAGAGAGAGAAGTAAAGATTCGACAAGAGCCTGTAGAAGAGATGAGAGATGATCTCAAGGATGCAATCAAGGAAGTTAAGGACATGATTGCCGAACGGGCTGAAAAACAAGCAGGAGGTGGTAAGTAATGTCATTGAAAGGAAAGAAGCAGGCATTCAAGGTTGCTCGTGGTGAAGACGGAGAAACAACATTGCAAGATTATGAAATTACTCTCGATGAAGGGATGGTCGTTCTCGACTGTGTTCATCGCATTCAACACGAAGAAGAACCTGGTATGGCGGTTCGTTGGAACTGTAAAGCAGGAAAGTGTGGTTCATGTTCTGCTGAAATCAACGGACGTCCACGGTTGATGTGCATGACTCGGATGAGTGATGTTGTTGCCGAAACCCCTGAAGGACAACCTATTGAAATCCGTCCAATGAAGGCATTCCCACACATCAAAGATCTTGTAACAGATGTTCAATGGAATTACGATATTGCCCAAAAGATTGCTCCGATTAATGGTCCTGAAGAGATGAACTGGGAATTTAACCAAATGGAAGCTGATAGAGTCCAACAATTCCGAGAATGTATCGAGTGTTTCTTGTGTGTCAACACCTGTCACGTACTAAGAGATCACGAGATGTTTGACGGCTTTGCAGGACCAAGAAACCTCGTTCGACTTGCTCAGTATGAGATGCACCCGCTCGATACAGAAGACCGTATCCCTGAGATCAAGAAAGAATTTGGAATTGAATACTGTAACATCACCCGATGTTGCACAGAGGTTTGTCCTGCCGGAATCCAAATCACTGATGATGCGATTATTCAGCTCAAAGAACGGGTTGTTGATCGCTATTATGATCCATTGCAGCGAATTTGGAGAACCATTACCCGGAAGAAGGTTCGATACTGATACTATTTCTTCTAAAAACCATTTTTGGCACCCTGAAAAACATAGCGTCATATACTCGCTTAATGGAATTGTTCTTACAACCAATTCTCTTGGATGAAATTATGTGGGATTTATGTTACGGTTTGTTTCTAATTTTAGCGATAATTATCGCAATTAGAAAGGGATGGTTAAAATCTGCTTTGGAGATCCTTTTTGGACCATAACAACGCTACCGTTGTAAAGAGAAATGGAAATACAACTTCCTTTACATCCGTTGCTTCCAACGGCCAGATTCAATCCGAGTCATTTCCTCAACGTGTCCCGAATAGACATATGTCCACGCCCATTGCACGCCTTGATTCGTTTGAACCGGAACAATCGTTCGTTCATACAGAGAATTTTTGTTCTCATAACCATAGAACCCTTCAATCGAGTCCATATTGTTCAAGCATGACTCAACGTCATTCATTTTGATTATCTCTCCGTGAACAATCCCCTCTCCAGTCTTCACACCTGGAAAATAATCGAGATCATAGAGTGCTCCATGCATTCTCCCGTTTTGCATTGATTCAATGTATGGAGAAAGCTCTCCATGGCGAACCTCTCCACTCATCAATGTCCCGTAAACAAACAAATGTTCGATGACGGGTGCTTCCCATTTATCATTCCTCGAATGAGCGAGACCAGTGTCTGGCAATCCTCGATTGAGAAGCCCTCGCTGAATCAAATCGGCATACTCTTCAGTTGGTTGAATGTAATGGGGCTTGATTTTATCTTCACAAACGATGTAGGTCAAAGCCGTAATAATTTCTCCACCTTCCCTCACGACCATGACTTCCTTTGGTTCATAGTAGCCTCCTTTTGTTCCTTCTTTCATATTCATCGTTCGCCAACCCTCCTCGTCCAAATCAAAGAGAGCACCCGGTGTTGCGTGGTAATGATTCAGAGGAACCACGTCCGCAGCACCTCCTTTTCGCCCTGTAGAATAATAGTGGAATTTCAAATTGTGGCCAAGGATCCATGCTGCTTCGATCTCAGTTAATCCATCAGGATTACGACCGTTTCTTTCGCAATATTCTTTCCAGTCCTTCCAGTCTAAGTTTGACCCGTATCCAAAATACATCATCTCAACCCGCTCCGGATTAAGTAATCCATTAATATTTATTAAACTTACCAATTGCACGGTTCAAGAATCTCTTGACCTTGCATATACGGTTGAAGAGCCTCAGGTACTTTGACGCGACCATCTTCGAGTTGGTTCTGTTCGATGATTGCTACGAGAGCCCTTGAAGTCGCTACTGCGGTCGAATTCAATGTGTGAACCATCGGCTGATTTGGATGACCAGGTGTTCCATATCGAATATCGAGTCTGTTGGACTGATAGTCTGTACAGTTTGAACACGATACAATTTCTTTGAATGCTTTCGCACCTGGAAGCCATGCTTCAAGATCATACTTGCGAGCGGCAACTGTACCCATGTCACCCGTACAGATGTTGACAACTTCATAATGAAGCCCGAGAGCATCCCATAGATCTACGCAGTTTTGTAATAATTCTTCATGAAGTTCCCAAGATGTTTCTGGTGTTGCGATGATAATCTGTTCAACTTTTGTGAACTGGTGAACTCTCCAGATGCCTCTGTCTGATTGACCATGAGCTCCAACCTCTCG
>DAKQ01000134.1 GCA_002496635.1 Euryarchaeota archaeon UBA82
CTAATTCATGCCAATTCGGCTTCCGCAGAAGACCACCTCCCCGAGGGATGGTCCTCCTCAGCCCTTCCCCCGACAGCAATTGCCGAGGTGCTAAGCAACCTTCCGACCTACCATTAGTATATGAATAAATCGGATGACTAATCGGCTGATATCCTCTTACCAAACGGCCAAATTGCCTTACAACGCAGGCAACTTGAGCAGGTTGTTAGAAACTAATCTATCTTCTTGAAGGGGCATGAGAAGTCTCTTGGCTTCGTCATACCTCCCCAATTGGGCTAGAATAGCCGCTCTGAGATTTGTAAAGTTCGATTCACTTTGGCTTTCATCCCCAGCCATATCCAGCAACGCCAGAGCCTTTTCTTCACGGCCACTCAACAACAATGCTTGGCTTAAGTTGTATATTGTTTCAGGCTGTGATGAGTTTGTACGAACTGCTTCTCGTAAGGAAAGAATTGCCGCTTCAAATTGAGTAGCTGAATTGGCCACTTCAATTGGATCATTGGAATGTTGCATACTCGATGCAACTTGCAGCAAGGCGATTCCATAATTGTTCATTGCACCTGCATCTTGCGGATACCGTGCTACAACCTGTTGAAATGAACGTGCAGCGGAACGCCAGTCACCTTGTCCAATGGATGTGAATCCAGATTCTAAGAGGGCTCTCGATTCTGAATCACTACCTACATCGACCATTAGTGCCTGTGCAGGATGCAAATCAAATGGTTGGAGGGACTGTTCTGAGTAAACAGAATCCGAATCGACTTGGGGATAATTATCGTCGTCATGCTCTACATGAACGATTGTATCTTCGAGGTCAGAAAAAACCACTTCGACGACATCTTCTTCTGCAGTGAATATCTGATCACTGCCACCAAAGGATTCAATTGACCATTCATCCGGCAAATCGGAGGTATCAACTGAAGCCTCGACAATTGGAATTGCTGTGATTCGTATTGGAGAAGAAACAGGCGGGGCTACTTCCTCAATCGCAGGTAAATCAGGCGCCTCAGCAAGTGTTTCGGGAATTTCGGGTGATGCATTAATTGGCTCTTCTATAGGTTCCTTGACTTCATCCTCAGAGATGATGCCAGGCGATGGTACTTCTTGCGAATCGTAATCATCATCAGATGATTCATATTCCTCTTCAGAAATTGCAAAAGGAATACCTTCTGGATGGCTTCCAATACCGAATGGTAAACGCGACAGGTGTGTTTGAGATTCACCTCCAAAACCAAAGGGCAGCGATGAAGTTGAATCCTCCTCGTCTTCTTCTGGAGCCTCTATACCTTCGAGATCATACCACGCTTGTGCTGCATCGTCGAGTCCGGGAACTTCTGTTGGCATCGCTGCATCTGAGTCAGAGAATGACTGACCTTGTGCACGTAACTGGGAACCGCAAGCAGGACATGAGGGTCCAGCGAGGTATAAGATTCCACAGACTCCACATTCGTTCATGATGACCCATTGGACCCTCAGAGTCCATGTTCTTCAACCCAACGCCTGTTTGGACTTATTCTTCGCCATCGCTTGCGTTAGACGTAGTGTTAATTACCACAGATTTGATGCTTGTGACAAGCTGATCAAAATCGTCATCCACAAGTGCTTCAGCAGGGGATTTACCTTTGGCTCTTCCACGTGAATATTGTGCTATGATGCCGAGGAGTGATATGCCGATGAGAACGATCTTCCAAGTCGTAGCACCATCCTCTCCACCTACAACGTAAACCAAAATCATGTAGAAGGATACAATAAATGTGGAGAGAAGCATAACTGGGAAACCTGCTCTAAAGAATTCATTGAAAGAAATTGGGTAACCTGCTTCTTCCGACATACCTGCCGTAACAACATTCGCTGATGCTCCAATTAGAGTTCCGTTCCCTCCAAGACATGCTCCGAAGGCAAGTGCCCAAATCAAAGGATTAAGAGCTAGATTTAGTTCATATGCGAGCGACAATACGATTGGAATCATTGTAGCAGTGTAAGGGATATTATCGATGAAAGCAGAGGCAATAGCAGAGACCCATAGAATGATGAGAACTGCTGCTGCTAGCCGATAATCATCAGGGAAGAACTTGATGGCTTTCTCGACATATTCCCCTATGTAATCGATGACCCCCATGTATTGGAGAGAATGCACCAATACGAATAATCCTGCAAAGAAAAGCAGAGTTGTCCATTCAACGTGCTCAAGTGGTTCTTCAAGTTCATGACGGTTTGTAGCCAAAAGCATGACTAACGCACCAGATAGAGCAACCCATGAAACTGCTAGGTGGATTACTGGGTGGAGGAAGAATCCAAGGATTACAAGCGTTAGAATCGCCCCACTGATTTTCAATCCTTGTACGTCCTTGATTGCATATTGGCGTTCAAGTTCGGTGATATCACGATCTCTTCGGCCACTGAACTCGTCTTTGTAGAGCCAGCGAATAAGCATGAATGAAGGGACAATGGTCATGAGAATACCAGGAGCCATTTCGGTAATGAAATCATTGAATGTAACCCCATCGCTTGCGAGACCCTGAATGTTCGGATCGGAGTTACCGCTGATTGCATCAGGCGACATTGCTGAACCAATCATGATGTTTGGAGGATCTCCAATCATTGTGGCTGCACCGCCAATGTTTGAGAAAAGTACCTCGGAAATTAGAATTGGAATCGGTTTCAAGTCGAGTACTTGAGCGATTTTGATTGTAACTGGAGTCAGGAGAAGCATTGTTGTGACGTTGTCTAAAAATGCTGAGAGTACTGCTGTCACGCTACACAAGATGACGACAAGAGTCCATATCTCGCCACCACTCTTTTTGTAGGCTTGTACAGCAAACCATTCGAATACACCAGTATGGGAGATAATACCAACCATAACCATCATACCCAACAACAATCCGATTGTTTCCCAATCGATCATCGTTGTAACTGCTTTGAGACTAAGTGCTTCTTCTACTGAATAGTGATTGAGAGCGATGACTGCAAGAAGGCCTCCCAATGTTGCAGCTAAAGTTCGATGAACGACTTCTGTAATGATGAGTGCATAAACAAAGAGAAGAATTCCAAGACCAACATATACTGCTTGGTCACCAAGTCCATCTCGTATTGTAACTTTCAGATCAATACCGTCTCCTCCGCCAGCCGCATGGCTTGAGCGGATGAATTGCATTGTGCCTACAAACAAGAGTGAAACCAGTGCGACAAGTTGCGCAGGATGCCTCTTTGAGAAGAGGATTTTTCCGCCCATATTCTACTGCAACTACAATCCCCCTTTGAGGATTGGGTTACGGCACTGTTCAATTCCGCCAAAATACAGCGACATTTCCTCGGGCAAATACAACATTACTATTTGTTTTTTCAGCCATAATATTCCAAACTGTTTTGAGATCGTCACGAGCATATAATCCACGATTCACTTTGACTTTGACCAAAGCACGAGAGGATAATTGACCTTCCAGTTCAACAACAACTGAGTCTGTCAACCCAGATTTTCCGACCCTCATTGTAATTGGAAGTGAGGCATCTTTAGCCTGACGGACGATATGATTGGGAATACTCATGCCTCCACCTTCATTGAATGTTGTCGATATGGTATTCGACGAATTGAGTTGCAAGAAAAACAAGTTTGGATTTTATGACCGTTTCTAAAGCGGATGCTAGCATTATCACCATACCTAAGCAAAGTATTACAGGTCCTGCAAACAATTTCACGCACTTCACTTGGTAATCGAATTCGATGTCTTCGAGAGATTTTTACGAGATGGACTGCAAATCTTGAACGTTGTTCTGGAGTGTATCTGTAAGGGTCTTTGAGTAGACTGAGAAGTTGGCCTTGGGACCAAAGAGCATGTGCCTTTCGTTTTTCTCGATGAAGTCTATTACGGCGACCCATGGTGAACACTCATCCAAGAACTGCTAGTAAATCTGATGTGATTACGTCTATATCACGGTCACCGTCAACCAGATGGAATATTCCAGCATTGCGATAATAATCTGCGAGCGGGGATGTTTGAGCATGATATGCTTCGAGACGAGCAAGTACTGTTTCCTCAACATCATCTGCTCTTCTTTTTTCAACAAATGATCCACATACACAAATTCCATTTTTTATTGGATTGAATGTATCATGAAAAACTGCTCCACAGTTTCCGCAACTGTATCGACCACAAATTCGTTCTACAATACGTTCATCAGGAACATCAATAGCCAATACCGCTGAAACATCAACAATTGCCGATAATGCTTCTGCTTGTGGTATTGTTCGAGGAAAACCGTCGAACATGACTCCGTTCTTAGCATCATCTTCAACGAGACGATCTCGAATCAAGTCGATGATGACTGAATCTGGAACAAGAGCTCCCGCATCCATGTATGATTTTGCTTCAATTCCAACGGTAGTTCCTGCCTTGACTGCTGCCCGTAACATATCCCCCGTAGATACTTGAGGCAATCCAGTGGCATCCATCAGTCTCTGAGCCTGCGTGCCCTTTCCAGCACCAGGAGGTCCGAACAAAACGATGTTGAGCATGGTTTGTCGCTGCCGCCCATCCTTTTCAACGTATCAGTTCAAACCCATGCGCTGGAGATATTGTTCTCCATAATGGTTCCATTGTTCCATCGTCCATCCATCTGGCAACCCACTAGGCGGTAATGGAGGCCCTGAGGCTACAGGAACTGGCACTGGTAATTGTGGAATAACCTTAGGAGGTGCTGGTTGGCTTTTCACAGGTGGTAAAGCGGCAGGAGGGAGTCCTGCTGGCGGCAATCCCATTGGAGGAAGTCCTGCTGGTGGACGCCCTGCTGGTGGACGCCCTTCTGGAACAGGAGCGTTCCCAACAGGTGCCGGCATACTCAGTGACTGAGCAAGTGCTGCAGCGATTTCATCTTGAGAGACTTCACCAGAGGCTATGTCGTTCACTGAATGACTGATGTCAAGCGCTTCATCACGTCTTGTACCGAGGTGGTCAGCATCTGTATGAGCATCCGGTGCAACTAAATCAGTACCATGATCTTCCATCTTACTGCTTTGTTTCAGCTTACGGCCACCATAGAGAAGTCCAAGCAAAACCAACAGAACAAGAGGGTATGACACATACGCAGGAAGAGTTCCGAAAATGCCTCCAGAAGATTTCTGAGAGCTTACACTTGTATCTGCCATGTATTCAATAACAACGCCATCCGAGGTTGTTAAAATAACCACTAAGTTCATTCGGCCATCCACTGAATTCTCTTTAGTTGAAACTTTACCGACAACTTCCACCGACTCACCTATAGCAAGGTCGCTAATTGAAGATGGCGAAATGGTTACAGTTCGATCGGTAAGGACAACCCCTTCATTATCACGAACTTCAACTGTCAAGTCACCTGTTAGAGGGACATTTCCTTCGTTTGTAATCGTAATTGATTGCTTTGCTGAGTCCCCGCGAGGAATAAACAACAATGGTGCTGATGATTCATCTGAAACACGAATTGCTGCAAAACTTGAATCTGAAACTTCGACTCTGACAAGGATTTCGGCATTCGTATATCGGCCGTTATTACTAGCATTGACAAACAGTTGTAAATCAAACCCAAATCCAGAAATGGTTTGATTTGGGGCTTGGATTGCTAATTGGGCTGAAGCGTTCTTTAGGACTGGTACTGAACTTGGTGGATTTGAATATCCAATCGACCAACCATCTGGGGCAAGGCTTGTAGACCATTCTAAATCCAAATCTGCATTTCCTGTATTTTCAACGATAAACTCTGAGAATGTGAAGGAATTATCAATTGGTACAGTGATGAGTGTACCAGCATTTGCCATCAAATTTACATCTAAATTTTCACCAACGACAAGAGAGGTGGAATTTAATGTAAACATCTGAGGGGATGATTCAACCCTGAGTGTATATGTGTTTGAATTGCCTTCTCGGGCTGTTTCTGGAACCAGTAATCGCATCTCGACATCGCCAGACTGACCCGGAGATAGTGTGACTGAAAGTGCTGATGAACTACTCTCTTGACCATATTGTATTTCAGCTTCCCAGGTTGGATTCCCACGCTCAATCGTAACTGCAAAATCCAGCGGAATGTTCCCCATATTTTCGATTGTATGATTGAAGTAAACCAATTCCCCTGTATTTGCCACAACTGGTTGTGCCAATGCACCCGGCCCTACTGCTCCGTCTGGACCATAAAGGTCAGAACGGAAGGCTTTGAGTTCTGAAACTGCGACATCAACAACTTCGACTCGATTAAGAGTAGAATCTGTCGGAGATGTGACGACACAAGTTACTTGATCAGTTGAACCAGCCAGTGGCACCCCATTAGCGATTGATGGTATGAACACATTCACATCCATGCTCAAATCTTGAAGGATGTTAAGTGGTTCAAATTCAAGTGATGATGAATTTGAATTACCTAGCATAATTTGCCATTGGGATGAAGATGTACATGACATCAGATATTGTGCTGCGGAATTACCTGTGTTCCGAACACCAATCGAGAATCCTGTACTTTCGCCGGGCTTTGCGGAAACCCCCGATGTTCCAGAAGGTACTACATCAACGGAATCAACTTGACCTATTTCGATGTACAAGCGCTGAGTGTGAGAAACGGTTGGCTGATTTTGATACCGTGCCGTGACATCGACGACGAAGGAGCCAGCGCGAGCATAACGTTTTGTCGCACCATCAAAACTTGCAGATGTGTCATCAAGATTCAACATAAGATAGATTGTATCATTCTCTCCACCTTGCCCAGAAACTGTGAATATGCCCGTTTGGTTAACGGATTTCGACCAAGAATCTTCTGGAGCCAGTAGCAGTGTTGGATACGTTGGGTCAGGTTGTTGAACGCTTGAAACAGTCAAACTAACTGGACGTTCACCCGTTCCTTCGTGAGCGATTACAAACGGTAGGGAAAGACCTGTTTCATTACGAACATCCATTGTAACTGATGCTGCAGAATCTCGATCTTGAGAAGTTGTAGGAATGCTACCATCTGGATTTTGGAAGATTACCCGTAAACCTTGAGCAGTAACCTCGATATCAAGTTCGATAATGTTGTTATCAATACCGTTTATTCCATCGTTCAATTCCTGAACCTGATTGCTTGTATCAAGAGAAAGTCGCAGTTTGTGGATACCTGTTGTCGAAAATTGAGTAAAGAACGACACTGAATCAAGTGAACCTCCTTCCAAAGAGGTCCTATTTGAGTCGTAGAGAATCGAACCACTTGTGACATCTTCAAATTGAATTCGATATGGGCCTGATGCTAGTGTCCCTTGATTATGCCATGCTAGAGAAATCGACACCAAGTCACCGACCAATGGAGTTAATGATGAAGGAAGAATACTATTGCTGAATGTGGTTAAATCAGCCTTTGGGATGAGTGTTGCATCAGCAGTGACAATGATTCCATAACGCTGCGAACTACCTCCGCGATGCTCGACAGTTACCATCCAATCCCCAGTTTGTGTCGTCGCACCTGCTGGAATTCGAATTCGTTCTATGTTGTTTAGAACGTCTGCAGACCCACCTGTTGTAGAGACCCCTGAGGAAAAATGATTGCCCAGATAGGTAGTACCATCTGGTGCAATCAAAATCAAATCCAAATTATTCATGAGTCGAGATTCGGATTGAGCTGCATTAGCACTCGCTTCTGCATCACTCCACGCCAAGGTAATGTCTATGCCTTTTGACCCATCAAGATTGAATGCATATATGAGCGAAAATCCTGCTTGAAGTTCACGTTCATCATCATGGAAGACGTCCAAAGTCACACCTGAGGAAGATGGGTTGAGGCTGTTTTCAAGGTCGATTTGACCCCATCCTTCCTTCCCATTTGGAATATCTGGTGTTCCCAAATCTTCTGCTCCATTGATCAATATCGCTTTTATCAGACTTGCAGATGGCTTATTTATGCCAGCAACTTCACGTAAATATTCACGTGCGAGTGCTGCGGATCCGCCAGCAACTGCAGTTGCTTGAGATGTACCACTTAGTTCCATGTACATTGATCGACCATTTGAGTGGGTTCCAGTACCGCAGACTGAACCAACAACATTCTTTGCCTCTTCAGCCCGAGCCGAGCATATTCCTTCACCAGGAGCGACTAAATCAGGCTTTATTCTTCCATCAAGCGTTGGACCTTCTGATGAATCTGAACTCACTGTACCATTTACACTCGAGCCGATTGAGAGGACGTTTTTTGCAGTTCCAGGCGCTGTTATTTTTGACGCTCCAGTTCCACCGTTATCACCTACTGAGAAGATTGGAAGAAGATATTTATTGTTTGAAACATATTGATCAGTAGATCTTGAATCAGCGGTATAAGCCCCATAGTTTCCGTTTAGCCCCCATGCGTTAACTGCAACGCGAGCCGTTTTCAACTCAGCATCTGAAAGAAGGTCATAGATTGATCCCTGTCTTCCAAATACTCCTGTGGGATCGTGTTCAAGAGCGTACATGACAAGATTTGCTGCTGGTGCAATCCCTGTTGCAACAGCATCGCCCGTTCCATCACCAAGCACAGTCATTGCAACGTGTGTTCCGTGACCGCTATTGCTGTCAATAGGAGAACTATCCAAGCCAAATTGGGTGTTTATTGCAGCAACTCGGCCAACGAGATCAGGATGGTTATTATCGACACCTGTGTCCATAACTGCAATTGTTTCGCCAGAACCATCCAGATTCAAGGAAGAGGGCGCACGTACTGCGACTGCGCCTACTTCAGTGGCTGCGAGATTGTTGTGAAGAGAGAGTGTGAAACTCCCATCAATGAAGAGTACATGCTGATGGAATGCGAGGGATTTAATCTGCTGATTTGAGATTCCTGCCTCATAGTGTGCCTCGCACATATCCTGTGAGCACCATGCTATGTTTGCACCTTCTTCAGCTAACGTTGCTGAGAAAAGCGCAAGAGCATCTGGACTCAAATCATTTGAAAGGACAATTTGAACAATGCTTGCTCCAAAGACATGAGTTCCAAGTTTCATTCCAGGAGAATATTCTCCAATCCATCGTACATCGTCATGAGAATTTATTGAATCATAGTGATTCAAATTGTTCAGACGGATTGTCCAAACAGCAGACCCGTGAGGCTCAAGAATTGAAAAATCGAATTCATCGGCCATTGTTTCAACAAGAGCTCCATCATTCACATTCAATTGCAGAAGATGAAGACTGTTTTCCGAATCAGCCCTCCAAGTCGATGGAATGATTTCTAAGTCGTTCGAAAGTGGATCAAATGAAAAACTTGCTAAATCAATGACTGGTTCGACAGGATTCGTAAGAATTACTTGTTTTGAAACAGGTGTAATCGAATCCCAAGAAGAGGAGTGAACCATGGCCTGAGAGGACTTTGATTCGACGATTGAATCAGAGGAAGCCAAAGGACTTGCTAGCGAAAGCAAGAATACTGATAGCAAAATAAACGAACGGCGTTTCAGATGCATAGTCTGGCCACACCAGTTTAGTTTTTGAGGATGCGCCTTAATTGATTACAATCCGTTGTAAGTAGCAATAGCCTTATCGGTCTTTGAAACAGACACGTTCCAATCAGATTCCAAACCCATTAATGCCCGAATAGCATCAACATTCTCAGGGATAACATCTGACTCTTGGTGTATCGCTTGGAAGTAATAGAGGGTGTCTCCATCAAGTTTCACACCATCTTCCCAAACAAAAATTTCGTGCAAGTCTCCCCACTTCCGACCAATATCTCTTGCAAATTCCATAACTTCTGCGGTTGTGGTAATTCCTGTCTCAGCACCGTTCATGATAACGACTCTTGGTTGAGCATGCCATAAGTCGAGGATTGATTCGGTTGTCATTCCATGCCCTTGAGGAAGAGTTGCAACGATTGCATGTACATGCATGATGGTTGTTGGAACAGCAACTGCCATCGAGTTGATGGATATTTCAGGGCGAATTGTCATGACATCAGGACCATGATGACTTGGAACCTTCAAAACTGGTTTAATCGCATTGATAGGACCTTTATTCGAGTCGCCAGGATCTGCAGCTCTGCGAATCATTGTGCATTCAACGGAAAGAGAACCACATTTGCGCAAGAGTGGAACCAGTGTTCGAGAAAGCCCTGTTGTATTACAAGATACAACACGAGTACCTGATTGATTCATATTTTCAGAATGGTTGCCACTCGAGGTATAGGACAGGCCTGTCATGACATGTTTTTCTCCACCTTGGAAAATCCATTTTACTCCAGCATCTTCATAGATTTGCTTATTTTGAGCACCTACTTTACCAGGAGAACAATCGACTACAATATCAGCTGCTGCCAATAATTCGCTTAATCCGCCTTTACAGTCATAGCCTGCAGGAGCGAAAGCAGCAATTCGTTCTGGTTCATCGAATGTACAGTATAGAGGAAATCCTTTTCTTACTGCTAAATCACAACCAAACGAAGGTCGAGTTTTCGTAACACCGATAATTTCCATATCGTCTTGGGCATCAATTGCGTCTGCAACTCTCTTCCCAATCGTCCCATATCCGTTTATTGCAACCTTTACTACCATGATGCTCATCACTATGGCATCAGCGAATGTCAATAAACAGTTCGTGATAAATCGTAGTTCAAAAATACGATAAAAACCAATCTCAATGACGCGAGGTTATTTGACCGACATTCACCGCCATAGGAACATGGCGGGAGCCGAAGATGTTGTTGAACGCTCTATGAGTATCAATGCGAAATTTTTGCCACGGCTAAAAGCGGCCGTAGAACAAAACGCACTCCTACGAATCGGTTGGACTGGTTCTGGTGAAGAAGTTCCTAAGAATGGTGAAGTCGGATTATGCCCTGGCATTCCCGAAGGTGCACGAATCAAAGCTCTTGGAAAACTCGGATCATGGACCTCTCCGTTTGGAGCAGGTGGTAGATTCAATGTCGAAGGTGAAGTTGGTTCATTCTTCGGAGCATACAACAACGGCAGCACAGTCACATGTACTGGTTTCATTGGCCGTTGTGGTGGATTTATGATGCAAGAAGGCACTCTGGTTGGCTCAGAAGGCGCAGATACTAATCTCGGCATGTTCATGTCAGAAGGAACTATCTATGTTCAAGGACAAGTTGGGGCTCGACTTGGAAACGGAATGACAGGAGGACTCATAATCATTCAAGGCGATGTTGAAGAGGATGCTGGAATTGCAATGAAAGGTGGCCGGATTATCATCGAAGGCCGCTGTCCAACACCACCTCTTGGCATCAGTCTTCGTCCACTAAAAGCAAAAGAATTGAAAGAAATAAATTCTATTCTATCAGATTATGACACCGTCTTATCAGATGATGCACTCTGCCTCGAGCCGAATGATGAAATTGGATTAGAAGTCCAGTCAAATCATGTCTCATCAGGAGACCTATCTACAATAGGCCTCGTACCGATGGGTGAGCACACTCTGATTGAGAACCATCCTGTCGACACAGTTGCTTTCATCCCAGGTACCGATGACGAAGCACCTGCAATAATGTTACCAATTCCAATTCTACCACGCATTCCTGATGGAAACTTACTAAGCACTGAAGACAACAGTTCGGGCAGATTAACTCGAATTCAAAGTCAACCATTCTTAGTTTTCGAAAACCCACGCCCTATTGACATCGTGCAACTTAATCTTCAATCTCTTTGCAACTTGATTGCAACCGCTCCTGTAGCATCAGGTGTTTGTATAGACATGGACAGTTTGCCTTCGATGAATCCAGAAGAAATCGATGGATTACTCGTAGCAATTCGAACTCTTATGACGTCAGAGTCTCCAATCATGACCTTGCAAGGAATATCCCGAATTCAATCACACCATCAATCTTCAGTATACCATGAGGTCCAGGCAGCAATTTCACGAATTGAAGATGGATCTGGAACACCTGAAGCCGCAACCTTACCGATTATGGGTCGCTCCAAAAAGAATGAATTAGATAAAACACCCGTAATTACAGCACTTGAATTTGGTTTCACTTCGGATGCACACGATGTCGTTGTAGCCCGATGTGCTGGTGCTGATTTCGTCATTACTGAGCCGCCCATGCTTGAAATTGACGATATTGAATATTGGTTGCAGGGACTCACTATTGATCTGCAAAACACTCTCCGAAATTTGGGCCTCGATTCAATAGACATCTTACAACGCTCACATCTAAGAGCATTGGATCACGATACGGCTTCAGTTAGTGGACTACGAATGTCTGGTTATGAGCGTCCACTACCGCATTGGTTTGCACGTTAAGGGTGATAGTATGCCAACAATATCTGTTGAACAAAGTCTCTTGGCCCAATTAATGTCTAACCATGGCTGCTCCCATGATATCGATGATGTCGATCACAGACTTCCGTTACTGGGTACTGACATAGATTCGTGCAACGAAGAGACATTGGATATCGAGATATTCCCCGACCGTCCTGATTTATTGAGTGGTGAAACTCTTTCAGTTGCCATGAGGGCTTTTCTGCATAACAAGCTAACATTGGAACGAGAATCATTGACAGATAGTGGAATCCATATCAGCGTTGATTCTGAATTGAAAGCAATACGACCGATTATTCTCGGTGCTGTTGTTAAAGGACTTCAAATGAAGGATGATGGTGAAATGGATTCATTCATAAAAAATCTCATGGATCATCAAGAAAAGTTACACTTCGCTTTGGGGCGTGGAAGAAGAAGAGCAAGTATTGGCGTTCATGATCTCAAATCAATCAAAGCACCATTCAAGGTGAGGGCTGTACCTAGAACACATTCATTCATACCATTAGCAAATCAGACAGAAATGGATATTGAATCAATACTCACAGAGCACCCCAAGGGCATCGATTACGCACATCTTCTCGATGGAATGAGCATGGTACCGATTATTGAAGATGCCACAGGTTCAGTATTATCATTCCCTCCGATCATTAATGGAGCTCACACAACAGTGCATTCGGGTACTCGAGATTTGTTCATTGATGTTACCGGATGGGATAGAAGAGCTTGCGAATCATGCCTTATGTTGGTTGCACTACAAGCAAAACAGCGTGGAGGAGAAATTCAATCTGTGAAACTCACCGATTGTGACGGAAACGAAGAGGTTCTTCCCAATTGGACCCCTGTTGAACACCGAATACCTGAACGTCTGGTTAAGAAAGTACTTGGAAGAAAATTAACTGATGAGGAAATGAAACAATCCATTACACGAATGGGTGGGGGATTCGTAGGAAGAGACCTTGCAAGACCCGAAGAAATTCACGAGGGAAATTCAATGCAGTTTGCGCATGGTGGTGAAAACATGCTCCTTTTTGAAATGCCTCGCTGGAGATTTGATATCTTACATCCAGTAGATATCGTCGAAGACCTCGCTATCGGACATGGATTTGAAGACTTAGGAGAAGATGTACCACGTGCTCCAATGAATGCAATTCCAAGAGAGGATGAGCATCTTCGAAGAAGAATCAGAACGTCCATGCAAGGCATGGGTTTTATGCAAATTCAATCACTTACATTATCAAATGAATTCGATCAGTTTGAGAGAATGCGATGGATTCCAACCAATGAAATAACGCAGATTACCAATCCAATCACGCAAGAGCACACGATGATGAGACAGTTCTTACTTCCAGGACTGTTGAAACTTTTAGCAACAAATCGTCATCATGATCTCCCACAAGCTGTTTACGAATTAGGTACCGTTGTTCGAGACCATAAAAACGCACAACGTCTCGCATTCATCACTGCGGAAAAGAGCGGTGGATTTGCCGCAATTCGTGGAAGAATTCAAGCCTTCCTGAGAGATATGGGAGCATCAGAAGTAGAAATTGAACCACTTCCTGATAACGAAGGTCCTTGGCTCGCTGGGCGGGCTGCAAAAGTACTCATCAAAGGTGAATGGGTTGGATGCTTTGGAGAGATAGACCCCTCCATTGGTCAAACATTCGAGTTACTCGTCCCAATGAATGCTGCTGAATTTGATGTCGATGGCTTAAATCGATGTCTTATCGATCCTGTATGAGGTGGTTCTATGTGTGGCCGATTTGCTTTCGATGGAGAGCAATGGCCAGATATTGTGACGGCTGAACTTCCAGATATTGAGCCAAATTACAACATATCACTTCAAGACAATGTTCATTGCCTTACGATGGAAAATGAGGCTCATAACATCACATCAATGAAGTGGGGATTTCGACCATCTTGGAGTAAAAAGAGTTCGATGGAACCCATTAATGCCCGATTTGAAACTGTATCTGAAAAACCAATGTTTCGTGATTCATTTCAGAGAAGACGTTGTCTAGTACCTGCGAATGGTTGGTATGAATGGAAAACGACACCAAGTGGAAAAGTACCATTTTATCATCAATCGGAAGGTAATGCTACTATTTTCTTTGCAGGAATTTATGATGATTGGGTCGATGGAAACCAAGCAAAGAGAACATTTTGCATTTTGACAACAACATCTCATGATTCAATCTCTCATATTCATGAAAGAATGCCTCTGATTATACCAAGAGATTCTGTAAACAACTGGCTGGAAAACGGGACATTCAAGATGATGTCTTTGCCGATTAATGTCCATCCAGTTGATCGAAAAGTAAATTCAACTACTGCACAAGGTGTCGGACTTACAAGTCCAATACGAACATTATTCGATTAGGAATATGGAACATACGAGCCGTCTGCTTGTTTGAGATGAGGCGTTGGAAGAAAACTACCGTCTGTTTTTTTCTGGTAATGATAGCCATCTGTGTGATGAAACCATTCGACATGAACCTTTGAATCATCATTATCTGTAACTCC
>DAKQ01000123.1:0-1693 GCA_002496635.1 Euryarchaeota archaeon UBA82
CGACTTGGCCGTCAAATGGGAATCTATGAAGAGCCACGTCAACTCATTAACGCCATAGAAGGGGTTGATTTGGTCGAAATGGAACACCATGGAGAGGATGCAATGTGCTGTGGCGTATCCAGTATGATGTCATGCAATGAAAACGCACGTGCTCTACGTGTTGCTCGTATGGAAGAAATCAAATCGACTGGCGCTGATACAATGCTTACCTCTTGTCCAAAATGTGTTTCACACTTTGAGTGCTTGAAGTTTGAAGGTGATGAGCGATACGAAGACATCGAAATTCTCGATGTTGTTTCCTTCCTTGCCAGAGAAATCAATGCAAAGAAGAGCGATTTGACTGAACCTTCACTTGGTGAAGTTGAGGCTTGAAACGTTCATTCGTTGTCAGGAGGAGTTCCTTCCTCATCCATACCTACAATTTCGTAGTTTGATGGGAAGAGTGCAATGATGACTCCAGCGATGAGACTGATCAATCCCCACATGAACTCTTGTTGAACAAATAGGAGCTCAAGAGCAATGACACAAAGAATGAGTCCTCCAATATTCGAGGTCCATACAAGCGTCTTGAAGGTACCAAGAGAAACACCTGTCGTTCCGTCTTTTCGATATGGGCCAAACTCTCCACCAAAACGTTGTGCTGTTGGTTCTTTTCCTTTCTTAGACATCGTAATTACCTCTCATCGATCAATCATATTAATTGCATCTGTTGGACAAGCAAGAACACAGAGTCTGCATCCAGTGCAAGCATCTCTGACAATCTTCGCCTTTTGATTGCTTTCTACTTTGAGTAAAGGACTTCGCATTGCAACTTTGTACATTTCAATGGCATCATCATCGCACACGATTGTACACTGGTCACACCCGATGCATAATGACTCCTGTACAAATGCTACAGCAGTCTCGCCACCTTTGAGTGATGAATGCTGTACTCCTCGCTGTCGATTAAGGCTCGAGCGTATACGCTTCGCCTCTTCTTCACGACGACGCTTGAGGTCTTCAGAGGACGTCATGGTTCACCTGAACAATGGGTTGGCCTTCAAACTTGGCAACACTCAGATTTACAAGAAGGTCTCCAAAACAATAGAAAGCGCCCACCAATAAGGGTGGATTCCAAGCTGTCAAGCCCGTGTATGGAACAGTTGAAGCCCATGTCCAATTACAGAGATAGGTTCCCCACAATTCCATTGCAAGAGCGAGCCAAACCATTGTAGCATAAAGCCGAGGCTCAGGACCCCATTTTATGAATCCACATGTTAGAATCAATAGTAAAATTGCAGATGTATCGGTTCCTTTTACTGCTCCATAGAGAACGAAAGGTAGTAGCGCTAGAATCAGATAAACTGGGGATGAATGAGGAATACACTTAGCAACTCTGCGCCCTAAATCAAATAGGAAATAATGTCCTACTGGTACAAAGAATGGCATTAATCCACGTTGATATTCATAGATTAACCAGACTTCACTGAAGAAGAGTTCCATTGGCGTTGCAAAAGCCAACACTGCAATCATTTCAATTCGTTCTTTTCGATCGGTTGAGGCATAAATATACAGGAATGTACCAATGCACCAGATATCAACAGGCCATTGAGCATACTTTGCTGAAACAAAAAGACCGATGGCTATCGTCGTGATGTAAAGCACTTCACGACGCATGGTTCTGCTACAAGCATCTCCTTTATGACAATCATGA
>DAKQ01000123.1:1988-12418 GCA_002496635.1 Euryarchaeota archaeon UBA82
CTCCTTTATGACAATCATGACGTTTTCATGGCTTCTAATTCAAGTCCCATAGCGAGCATTGAAAGTTCTGCAACCAAAGCATGCCAATTGTGTGCATGTGTCATATATGCAGGCTCTTGGTCAGAAGTTACAAACTGAGCACTAGGAGAATTTAGATTACCGATATCATCTCGCTTGGAATTCACCCTGTAAAACCAGGATGACGCATCACCATCAACAAGATAGACAACCGGTTCTACTGGAAACCCTTCATCTGTTTTCATCAATGTAGGGACTCCTTCTTGTATCAAAAAATCCTCTACATCAGTCGTTCCCTTGCCATACATCAGTTTCTTCATCTTACGGTTTGAGAGATTTAAGAGTTGATCTCCAGACGTTACTGTCATAATCCCTAATCCATACGTGCCTCTATTATTTTTCACATAGACAACTGGGGCTCTATCGAGTCCCATAGATTGGTATCTCTTTGAAAGAAGTTCAATGAATAAATCAACCTCCTCAGCTAATTTTACTCTGCATGTTTCTTTTTCCAAACACTTATTCTCGGAGACAAATGAATCACAAAGTAAGTGCCATGGGTCAATTCCAATTATTTCGCTTACTTCTTCAACCAATGAACGAAGGTGTTCAAAATGCATTGATTTTTTCCTGTTGTGCCAACCCATTTGTGGATTGGGTAAAATGTGTGCTGATGAGAGCCCCTGCAAGCCTTCGTCAGTCAGATCGTTATTGAGTAAGATGAAGTCTGGTTGTTGCCCATTTACGAGGAGAACATCCTCAACGACTTCGACTTGATTTAATGAAAGTGGGCCGTTGATTCCATTGAGTGAATTGAATCCCTCAAGTTCGGGATTACCTATCGTACACCGATAACCTGCGGATTCCACAAGTTTGCACAATGTCCGTAGATTTTCTACATAACCTTGATTCCTTGTATGAGATTCTGGATAGATGTGAACCCATTTACAATCAGGATTATTTCTCTTAATGTGTTCAGAAATTCGATTTATTAGATGAGGTATATCTGAATTGGAAGTATTGTTGAAACCTGCAGGGAATTGGTTTGCATCAACAACTGCGATTTTCCAACCTGCGTCTCTGACATCAACACTTCCGTATATTGGAACCTCTATTGACAAACGCTTTTTATTCATCCATTCGGTTAACTCATCACGTTTTTCTTCAAGCCTAGTACTTAAATCATGTAGAAATGTCATCAAATCACCTCATTCAATAAATCATCAACTGTTCGGTTTTGTAGGTGAAGTCCGTGCCCGTGTAGGTGGATTGATTCAAACAAACCAAGCCCAAGTGCTATTTCCGGTTGCCTACGTAAAACCTTTTCACAGGCAGTCCATTTTGATGCAATCTCTTGTATTTGCGATTCATATTCACGAAGACATGATGAGAGCAATGTAGGGGATGTTGCTGTTCCAGCAGGTAATTTCTTCCGATAGACAACTGAATCAGGTAGGTCTGTTAATGCGGCAGCAGATCGCAATGCTTTCTTTTCCAGACCACTTTCTGGAAGCCGTTGATTCATTGGGAGTTTCATCGCTTCTTGTCGATGTGCACGCCCGAGGAAAGGAACCCGAACTTCTAAGGAATGAGCCATTGAATGACGATCAACGAGTCGTAGTTGAAAATTACTGAGTTGACCATGTTCTATCTCAAATTGCAGTGTGTTTTCAAGGGTACTCAAGTGAGTCGATGGGCGATGATCTTGAACCCACCAACGCGGATCTTCCGGTAATTCGGAATCGAGTGTTGCAGCAAAAGGGTGATTCAGTTCTGATATTCGAGATTCAAGTTGTTGTTGATGATGCTTCAAATCAACATAACGAGGATATCCAGCATGGATTTCATCCGCACCTTGACCACAAAGACCGACTCGTACAACCTTCGACATTTTTTGGAACAATGGTTGGAAGAACAATACCGAGACATCCAAATCTTCTCCGTGCCAAGAAAGAGAGGGCAGATGGCGAGAAAAAGAATCCAAATCCATAATCGATTGGTGATGTTTCAAGTCCAATGAGGAGGCGACTAGTTCCGCAGCCATCCAATCCGGATTATCTTCGCTTTCAGCAACGGTCCAACATGCAGGCGTTGGACGCCCATACTTCTTTGCAGCATCGCTAGCAACTGCTGCGACCAACGAAGAATCAAGACCGCCAGAAAGAACGATACCTACAGGTACATCAGACATCAATCGTTGACCAACACTTTCGATGAATCCATCCAGAAGAAGACTTGAACCCTGATTTACGTCCCAAGAATCGCTTGGATTAAACATAGGACGGGAGAATTGAGAACTACTCTCTAGACGAGTATCGCCATCTTCCACCGACCACACTTCTACAGTTCCTGGTCGGACTTGATGAACACCATGAAACAACGATGTTGCATCAAGAGGATATTCCCAGACAATTCGGGCAAGTAATGCTTCCATGTCCATTTGAGGACGGTATTGCGGATGAGCATGGAAGGCTTTAGCTTCACTTGCGAAGAGAAGAGAACCAGCAATGGTTGACCTCAAAAGAGGTTTGATTCCCATTTCATCCCGTGCAAGGATCAATTGTTTGTTTACTGGATCCCATAAACTCAAGGCAAACATTCCATCAAGTTGTTTCAACCAATTACAATGATCATTGGCTGTTGGTTGATTTATTTTATGAGTAGCGTTTCTATGCAACGCTAGAATCGATTCACTATCGCCAAATGTTTTCCATGGATAATCACGATTTTCGTCTCTCAGTTGTTGATAATTGTAGATTTCACCATTCACGATCAGGACACACCCATGATTAGATTGGATAGGTTGAGGACTTCCTTCCAAATCCACAATTGCAAGTCGTGCGTGGCCTAAGGAAATATTCTCATCATTCCAGAACCCAGTACCATCAGGTCCCCGATGATGTTGGATTCGGGTCATGCCCTTCACAATAGAAGGTTCTGGGGAACCGAACATACCAGAGATTCCACACATATCTCAGAGGAAACGCCCATGACGTTTATACCATCGCTTTTGGAAGGATTCTTTTCACCACAATGGGTACTTGAATGCAACAACCGCCAAGAGAATCACAGCGATTCCAAAGAAAGCATAGTAAACCGATTGCGGCGGGTCAGAGGATGAATTGTCGTCATACATGGGTATCAACAACCATCCGTGAACGAACCGATTCTTCAATATGGCGGCGGTTCGACCTCACATAACTCCCAAAAATGGTTCAAGAATCAGTACCACTGCCAAAGGAATCAACAGCATTGTAGCATTATCATCGATGTATCGTAATCGAGGCCATTCTGCTGCAACACAAATTGGACCCATTAAAGCCACAAGGTGCCATGGAGTCTCCACCCAAATTGCACAACAAGCCCAAATTAGAGCTATACCAAGCGTACCTGCCCAGATAACTGTTGATACAGAAAAGTCCTTTCTTCGCATCTCGCCAAGGAGCGGATCTCCAAGAGATAAACTCAAAATCAGTGGATATGCATATGCCTTATCCGGAGCGAGAAGTAACACCATACCGACTCCCAAAGCACCCCAAGCGAGGGCAGATACTTGCTTTGCCTCGTAGGCACGTTGACCGATGATAGTCATTCCAAGCTTAAGTCGAAGAGACTCACCGATAATTGCGACAAGGATAACAACAGAAACGAGTTGTTCAAGAGAGATGTTTGCAGCATCCGCAACATCTTCTCCAAACTGGAAATACAAGACTGGAATAAACGACATTCCGAGGTGAATTCCTCTACGCAGTACATGCCCTGACATGCCGCCTATCGATTGGTCAACAGGATTTGTCATCTCAACTTGGTCACTCATCTTCTTCCCTCAGTTTCGCATATGCCGTATCGAAATCAATCAAACCTTTCTCTAGATTCGTGAGGATTTCATTGAATTCCGAATGGTTCAGTATCTGCCGCTCATGGTGAGATAGAATTCGTTCTCTCCACCGTGCTCTTTCTGCCCTTGATGTTTGTTCTAATTCCATTAGAAGAGTTGCTGCTGCTTCAATCCCATCACCTTTTAGGGCGCTAACGAGTTGTACCTCTGGAGGAATCCCGTTTCCTAATTGAAGAGATTCTCTCAGTTCATTTGCGTGTCGTTCAGCACCTGGAAGGTCGGATTTGTTGACAAGGATTGCATCAGCAAGTTCGAGTAGGCCTGCTTTTTCTGCTTGGACGCCGTCTCCTCTTGCAGGCCCTTCAATCAAAACGATTCGATCTGCAACTGCTGCACATCGGACTTCTGATTGTCCTGCACCTACTGTTTCAATGATGACTTTGTCCCAACCAGTCATTAACAGACAGGCAGCCATTTCTTGAACGACTGATGGTACTGAGCCACTGGATTTTCTTGTTGCAACAGATCGAACATACACCAAGTCTTTCTTTTCAGGATGGTCTACAACTGTCATTCTTACACGATCACCGAGCAATGCTCCTCCAGACCTTGGCGAGGATGGATCGACTGCAAGAACACCTATCTTCAGACCTTTATCCGTCCATACATGGAGTAATCGATCAAGAAGACACGATTTGCCAACCCCTGGTGGACCTGTAAGCGCTAACACATTCCAATCATCAGATTCTTTCGCTTCTGATTTGAATATGGTTTCACCGTTTTCAATTGATGAAAGGAGGCGTGCTAATGCCCTTCTATCCCCTTCACGAGCAAGCGACATCAACTGTTCCAAGAACATCACCTCAAGATTGTCCTGTCCAATGCCAATCGGTATCACTGCCAACACCTGCATCAGTTCTAGCGACTGCAGTTTCGATAAATGCGACCATCTCTTCAGTCGAAGTACCTGGTCCAAAGATTGCCTTAACTCCTGCTTGGAATAATGCTGGACGATCATCATCAGGAATGATACCCCCTCCAAAGACGATTACATCACCCATGTTGTTTTCTCGAAGCGTTTCACAGATCCGAGGGAAAAGATGCCCATGGGCACCCGATAATGATGAGAGGCCGAGTAAAAGTGCGTCTTCATCTCGAACTGTTTCAATAATCTGGTCAGGAGTTCTCCGAAGACCGGTGTAAATGACTTCATGACCAGCATCTCGCAAGGCTCGTGCGACAACCTTTGCACCTCTGTCATGACCATCAAGACCGGGTTTGGCAATAACAATCCTCAATGGTTTGTCCATGCATTATCCAGACGTCGGTTGGTTATCAAGGGCTCGTCCAATCTAGGTTAAGCAGACTCTTTTCATTTATTTGAATGAAAATCGTCGATGAGATGAAATGCGAGAAAGTAAGAGGATAAGCATGGCATGGGAGAAAGACCCGGATTCCCTCAAACCCAGCAAAGGTTACACGAGGGTGAGAAGAGTCAATCGTGCCCTCATGGACACATGGTTTAGAGAAATCTCTTTGGTTGATCTTGATACGCTTCCACAAGAAGGTGGCATTGTCTTTACCGCATGGCACCCTGGGGGCTTAATTGACCCCATGCTGATGATGGCGGCTTTACCTGGCGGATTGACTTTTGCAGCGAAAAGCCCATTGTTCAAGACACCAATTCTAGGACACATACTACGTGCAATTGACGCAAAACCTGTGCTTCGTCCTCAAGACAATGTGGGAACCACTGAAGAGAGAAAGAAAGCTAATTCAGGCCTTATCGATACGCTTTCGTCGAGTGTTGCAAATGGACAGCGTGTTGCAATATTTCCTGAAGGTATTTCGCATACAAAAGCACATCCAGTAAAAATGCGAACTGGAGCCGCACGAATTCTTCTCGACTCAATTCGAAAGGCGGATGAAATGGAGAAGCCAAGGCCACATCTCGTCCCAATTGGATTACATTATAGCGATCAGCATAAATTTAGAGAGCGTGTTAGTTTACAGGTTAATCGACGTCTCACCTATCCTCCCCTTCCTGGTGAAGAAGGTGCTCCAAAGCCATCAGCAGAAGAACTTGAAAAACATGGTGAACTTGCTTATGATCGAATATGGTGTGAAGAAATGACGAACTTGCTTCATACAGAAATTCAACGATGTAATCAGGCTCAAGAAACATGGGAAGACAGGGAATTGGTCTGGCGAGCCCGTCGCATGATCCACACTGCTAGAAGCGGCGATGAAGTAAAGCCGATCACATTCCATGAAGCAGTACTTGGTTCCCGAAGAGTTCGAGCAGCTTGGCAATACTTAGGGAAAAACGATCCAGAACGTACGTTAGATTTGGAAAATAAATTCAAGAAACATCACAGTGAAATGGATTACATAGGACTACGGTCATGGGAATTACGTGACCGTGAAAAGAAAATATCCAAAACAGCCTTCCTAAAAAATATGCTTCTATGGATTTGGTCTGCTTCTTGGATGCTTGGCTTAGTGACCTGGTCTGCAATGATCGGGACAATCGTCCCGTACATGTTTATTCGTCTCGTTGTGATTATTCAATCAAAGAACGAAGACAATCATTCTGCAATCGGTTCAATGAAACTACTCTATTCAGTTGCTTTGTATCCTATCTGGTGGATATTCGCTTCAATTTCTATAGGATGGATGCTTGCGTCAAAGAATTCGTTCCTACAAGACGTTGAATTGCCCGGTTATATTCTTCCTGCATTAGCATTCATCCCATGGCCTCTTGTATCTCTGATTCTTCTGATTTGGTGGCCAATATCTGCACGCCTTCATCTCAAATTATTCGCACGTCTTTGCAAGTCATGGAGAAATCTACGTCTCTGGTTCAAATTACGAAGCGGACAAGTAGAGTGGCAGGATCTCACAGGGATGCATCTGCAATTAGCACAGGGTATGGCATCGATTGGAGAGGGGCTCATCTTACCAGGCGATGATGACTGGAAAGACCCTCCCTATGGGAAAGAGGATTGGGAAATGGTTCGATTACGAACCCCCTAAACGCACATGTTTACCGTTCTAATCAAGGGCAACGAATAAGGGCGTTATGCCCAAGCGAGTAGTGGTGAGCAAGATGTCTTCGACAGAAAAACGTCTCAATGACCTTCGTGCACGAAAATCTCGGAGCGAAGCAGGAGGCGGCCAAGCACGTATTGATGCACAACATAATCGAGGCAAAATGACGGCACGTGAACGTCTTGAGATGCTTCTTGATGATGGTTCATTTCAGGAGATAGATGCATTGGTAGAACACAGATGTCGAGATTTTGATATGGACAAGAACGTGATTCCAGGGGATGGTGTTGTTACTGGCCATGGAATGATCAACGGAAGAGAAGTGTTTGCCTTTGCCCAAGATTTCACAGTCTATGGTGGCTCTCTAGGAGAGATGCATGGCTTGAAAATCTGCAAGGTTCTTGATATGGCTCTCAAGACTGGAAGGCCAGTTATCGGTTTGAATGATTCTGGTGGAGCACGTATCCAAGAAGGGGTTGCATCCCTCGGTTCTTACGCAGAGATTTTCTTCAGAAATGTGCGAGCTTCAGGTGTTGTACCTCAAATAAGCGTCATCATGGGTCCGTGTGCTGGTGGAGCTGTTTACAGCCCAGCAATCACTGATTTTGTCATCATGGTCGACAAAACTGCACATATGTTTATCACCGGCCCAGAAGTTATCAAGACAGTTACAAATGAAGTAGTATCGTTCGAAGATTTGGGAGGGGCTATGACGCATGCCTCCAAGTCAGGAGTATCTCACTTTACTGCTGAAAGTGATGATTCGGCAATTCAACTCGCACGAGATCTTTGCGACATGTTTCCCTCAAACAACATGTCACGTGCACCTGTACGAAAAACCTCAGATGATCTAAACAGAGTATGTGATGGCTTGAGTACCATCATTCCAGAAGATGCAAACAAACCATATGATGTCACCGACGTCATTCGAGAAGTGCTTGACGATGGTGGATTCTTGGAAGTTCAGGCAGATTATGCGATGAACATTGTATGTGGGTTTGGACATTTAGCAGGACATACAGTAGGAGTTGTTGCCAACCAACCAAAGATTCTTGCTGGATGTTTGGACATCGATGCAAGCGATAAAGCGGCACGGTTTGTTCGTTTTTGTGATGCATTCAACATACCATTAGTCACACTTGAAGATGTTCCAGGATTTTTACCTGGAACCAATCAAGAATGGGGAGGCATCATTCGTCATGGCGCCAAGTTACTCTATGCATACGCTGAAGCAACTGTTCCAAAGTTGACAGTCATTCTGCGTAAAGCCTACGGAGGCGCCTATGACGTCATGTCTTCAAAGCACATCCGTGGAGATTACAACGTTGCTTGGCCTGGTGCTGAATTAGCTGTGATGGGTGCTGACGGAGCCGTCGAGATTATTCATCGAAGAAGACTCAAGCAGGCTCGTAATCAAGAACAGGAGCGGGAGAGACTCGTGTCCGACTTCACAGATACTTTCGCAAATCCATACAAGGCAGCAGCAATGGGTTACATCGATGATGTTATCGAACCAAGTGAAACTCGATCTAAACTTACAAGAGCATTATTGATGCTTTTGGATAAGGAAGAAATCCGACCGGCGAAGAAGCACGGTAATATTCCACTTTGAGGTATTTTCATGACAGATGACCAAACATTACGAATGGCTGCTATCGCAGCAGTTCTTAGTATGGTTGATGCTGGTGAAGATGTATCTGTTAAAGGACGACACCCAGGAGAAGCATGGTCACAAGATCATCGAAGAATAGTCATGGGCAAATCATCGCTTATGGCTCACCGAAGCAGTCGCAGCCCATGGAGATGAACATATGACAGAAAAAAGAACGGTAAAAGTCGATGGCGTTGAATTTGAGGTCGAGTTAACAGCAAAAGATGATGGTTCATGGGATGCTGTTGTTGAGGGTAAAATCTTCAACATCGAAGTTCCAAACGCTCAAGCAGCTCCACGTGCACGCAGAAGCAGTGGCTCAAAGAAGAAGAAAAGCGGGACAGTTTCCGCAAACATCCCAGGTAAAGTTGTCACAGTAGAAGTCGCCCTTGGCGACGTTGTTGAAGAAGGGCAAGTCATCCTTATCCTTGAAGCAATGAAGATGCAAAATGAAATCCAAGCACCGATTAGTGGCACCGTTATTTCAGTTTCATGTGAGGAAGGTCAAGCCATTGAAGCCAATGTCCCCTTGGTAGTAATCGAACCTAATGAAACGGAAGATGAAGCCTAAATGAAAGCAACAGTTCAATAGGAATGAAGGTTAGGTAATTGTATGAGCGAAGGACCTGCTTGTGACTATCCTGGGTGCAATGAAATCGGAACAATTGTATCACGACTTTCACCAGAAGGTTACCTCGTTGCAACCGGGAAGAAAGCTTACTCCTTCCGAGAAGCTTACCGACGATTCCATTACTGCGGTGATCACCATGACAAACTGATGAGTGGAGTTTGGTCACGCGTTCGAAAGCCCGATGACAAAAAAGATGGACACGTTGCACCGACCGCAATTTGACTGGCTTGAAAGCGAGATACTCATAAGCGATGAGTTTCTCCTACATCTATGTCCAACCAAAGAGAGAAGCCCTCCCGTCGAATCTCGGCCATTTTAATCACCCTAATGCTTGCAACGATGTCCGTCTCGTTGGCATCACCTATGATTAGTGCAAGTTCGAGTGCAAAAGCGAGCCCACCTGGCGTAGGATTGAACAATCTAACAGTTATGAATACGACATATCTGAACGGAAGCCACTCCTATGATGATGTCTATATTGGCTGTGGAATTGTCTCTCCATGTGGTTCAATTGTTGCAACTGGCGACTTAATACTCACAGTAAACACACTCACGATTGCATCGGGAGGTGCGATTATTGCTTATGATAGTCCAACGAATACTCAAGGTGCTGGAACGTCCGTTACCCTCGCTTCAAACTTCATGGGAGAAGGCGCTGGAGGCGCTGGCCACTATGGAAATGGTGGCGACGGCGGCGGTCTTGCTTCTGGTCAAACAAACGGAGGATCATCGTTTGGCGTTGGCAACGAAACAGGTTCAAACGGAGGCGATGTCTTTGATTCAAATGGAAACCTTGTTTCGATGGGAGGCAACGGCGGTGGACGAATTATCATTTATGCTGACGTGATCAATATCACAGGAGATGTTACTGCGATTGGGGAACCAGGAGAACAGGGTTACCGATACAACAACGGATCTGGAAACGGAGGATCAGGTGCTGGCGGTGGCTCAGGAGGCAGTATTATCATGCTGTCAAATGAACTGACTGTCAGTTCAACAGCAACAATCGAAGCTGATGGAGGCGACGGAGGCGACGGTGCTGACGGCGATTGTGTTGGCGTATGCATCGGAATGTACGATGGAGGAAACGGTGGTGGCGGAGGGTCCGGTGGTTCAATTGACCTACGAGCGAACAGCGCATCAAACCTATCCATCTCAACTGCAGCAACAATCTCTGCTGCTGCTGGAAGTGCTGGTCAAGCGGGTGCGCCATACGGCACTGGTACCGCTGGTTCTTCAGG
>DAKQ01000039.1 GCA_002496635.1 Euryarchaeota archaeon UBA82
ATGGCCGTTGATATTTCGCTGGAGTATTGGGAAATCATCACGTATTGCCATGAAATCACCCGAGTAGTTGACATTCAAGATGAACAGTAAGTCGTGTTTGCATTGCCTCGCGTACTGAATCAGAACGTACTTCGACAAATGAGTCGACAAGGAATCCTTCAACAAGCATTGCAGTCGCTTCTTCTTGGTTTAATCCTCTGCTCATTAGGTAATGCATTTGAGTAGGGTCTATCGGCGCTGATGCAGCACCATGCGCAGCAGCAACTTCATTGGCCATGACTTCCAATTCTGGTATGGCTTCAGCTCTTGCTGATGGTGAAAGCAGGAGGTTTCGGAATATTTGTCCAGCGTCTGTATGTTGTGCATCATCATCGATGGTTAGTGCACCGGTTCCGACAGAATGGCTCCGATCATCACATGCTGCATTAACGGTGAGTTTGGAATTTGAGTGTGGTTGTTGGTGATGAATTTCGACGTGATGATCGTCATGACGGGTCCCATGGCCATGAACAGCAATAAACTGCTTATGGTTCGAATTCGTCCCAGAGAGCGTTGTTCGAATATCTGATTTAATTCGCTGTCCGCCAAGAGACAATGTCGCCAGTTCAAAGTCCCCATCGCGTTCAACATTCCAATTATCTGTTCGAACAAGAACTGTTTCAGTTGAGAGTTCGTTGATCAATCCCACCGACAATTGTGAATTTGAACGAATGTCACCAGTCAGCCACAAGCCAACCCATTCCGCTTCTCCAGTAAGGTGGAACATCACACTGGATGATTGTGTGGATTCGATGTGGATATGAGCTGCAACTGCATGGCCGCCAGCCCTAATGTGGACATGACTCGTTTCATTTTCGAGGGCAAGAATATGTGTATTTTCAATAACTTCATCAAGGAAAATACGAGCGATATCATCGCCATGCTGAATGCTTCTTTTTGAAACAATTTTCAGTTCTGCACCTTCACTCTCGACAACGACTTCTCCTATTGTAGGCAACTCGTCAACTTTTGTCGGGTGAACTCTTGACCAAGGCGTGTATCGCCAGAGATGTTCTGAACGAGTTGGAAGAGACGCATCGAGGTACGATGTCATCCAATCGAACCCTCCATTTCGAGTTCTAAGAGACGGTTGAGTTCAACTGCATATTCCATTGGTAGTTCTCTCGTAAATGGTTCAAAGAATCCATTGACGATAAGTCCCATTGCCTCTTCTTCGGAATGCCCTCTGCTCATGAGATAGAACAGTTGGTCGCTTGATATCTTTGAAACACTTGCCTCGTGTTCAAGATCTGCAGTTGAATTCCCAATTTCCATTGTTGGATATGTATCGCTTCTGCTGTCTTCATCGAGCATAAGAGCATCGCAGACAACTTTGGAGCGACATCCATTTGCCTTCGGAGTGACTTGCAACATTCCTCGGTAAGATGAGCGTCCACCTCCTTTGGAAATGGATTTGGAGAGAATGTTGGATGTCGTGTTGGGTGCAAGATGGTGCACCTTAGCCCCTGCATCTTGATGCTGTCCAGTGCCAGCGTATGCAACAGAGATGATTTCAGCGTGAGCACCTTCTCCCTTGAGGAGAACAGAGGGGTATTTCATGGTTAATTTAGACCCAATGTTGCCGTCGACCCATTCCACAGTAGCGTTCTTGTGTGCAACACCTCGTTTTGTGACCAGGTTGTAGACGTTAGCCGACCAGTTTTGAACGGTCGAGTAACGAATTTTTGCACCTTCCATTGCAATGAGTTCTACAACTGCAGAGTGTAGGGAATCTGTGGAATATGAAGGGGCAGTGCACCCCTCGACATAATGTAAGGACGAACCTTCGTCAGCGATGATGAGTGTTCGTTCAAACTGACCCATGTTCTTGGCATTAATTCTAAAATAGGCTTGAACTGGCATCTCAACATGAATGCCTTTTGGCACATAGATGAATGATCCACCAGACCATACTGCTGTATTCAATGCGGAAAATTTGTTATCACTGTGAGGCACAACCGTTCCAAAGTATTTCTTAACTAATTCAGGATACTCTTTGAGTCCTGAATCCATGTCGAGGAAAATAACTCCTTGTTCTTCTAAATCTTCTCGAATCGAATGGTACACCGCTTCACTTTCGTATTGTGCAGTAACTCCTCCAAGCCATTTTTGCTCAGCCTCGGGTATGCCTAGGCGATCAAATGTTCGCTTGATGTCTTCTGGGACATCATCCCAGTTCTTCTCAGTCTTGTCTGAGGAGCGAAGGAAATATGTGACATTGTCGAAGTTAATACCTTCTAGAGAATCGCAGTTCCCCCATGTCGGCATTTCTCTTTCAACAAAGTGTTTGTATGCCTTTACTCGGATATCTGTCATCCATTCAGGTTCGTTCTTGAGTTCGGATATGTCACGGACAACTTGCTCGCTAAGTCCTTTATCGAATCTGATTGTAGCAGATTCCGGATCATGGAATCCATAGCGATAATCGCCAACTGCTTCTTGTGCATCTTGTGTCATTGTTTCACCTCAAGCAAGGGCTTCGACCCAATCGTAACCTTCATTTTCAAGTTTGAGAGCCAATTCTGCCCCTCCACTTTGAACTATTTTCCCGTCAAGAAGAACATGAACGACATCTGGCTTGACCAAATCAAGGAGTCTTTGATAATGTGTGATGACTAAACAGCCAGTGTTTTGAGCAACGCTATTGATGCCTTCTGCCACGATGCGAAGAGCATCGATGTCAAGACCAGAATCGGTTTCATCCAAGAGTGCAAGGTCTGGTTGTAGAAGAAGTAGTTGAAGGATTTCAAGACGCTTCTTTTCTCCACCGCTGAATCCTTGATTGACGTAGCGAGACAGGAATGAGCGATCCATGCTTAGTTGTTCCATTGCATTCTTGAGTTCTTTCCTGAATTCTCTGGGTGGCGGTGCTTCGCCACGAACCGAAGCGACTGACTTACGGAGGAATGTTCCAACTTGGACGCCGGGGATTGATGCAGGATATTGGAAGGAAAGGAACATCCCTTCTCTCGCACGTTGGAAGACTTCCATCTCTTCGATGTTGGAGCCTTTGTAATGAATTGTGCCTTGCGTAATTTCGTAAGCGGGGTGGCCCATGACTACATTTGCTAGCGTCGATTTTCCTGAACCGTTTCGACCCATAATCGCATGAATTTCTCCACGGTTAATCGTTAAATTTAATCCGTTGAGAATCGGAGTGCCTTCTACTGATACGTGGAGATTTTCCACTCGAAGTAGCGCGTCCCCCATCATCTCACCCATATATCCCTACAATCACACCCTTATCAATGGATGTAATCTCCCTTGGTACTACTTTGCAACAGTTCAAACAGTACCTTGTATTCGCCAGCACATGGAGGATGATTTGGTCCGGGCATATGCGCTTGAAGCTCAAAAGGCCATGGAAGCAGAGGCGAAACGTCGAATTGAAGAAACTTCAAACCCAGAAGAAGACCAAAGACTGCGTAATCTTTCGTTGCATGAAGTACTTGATTCTGAACACCTCGTTCCTGCATTATGCGCACGTCTGGGGGCAGTTCGTGCTGCCCTTGATGGGCATGGCGGAGGTATTGCTGTGGTGAAGACTCAAGCAGCAGATTCAGGTCTACGATTCGTTCTGGATTTGACGGGAGCGTGCCTCACATGTGGTGCAGCACCAGGCACACTCGAAGGAGTACGAAATGATCTTGAAGCGGATTCTGAAATAGAATTAATTCAATTTTCCACTGCTCTACTTGATACATTCGATGAACTAGGACGGGAATTTATCCTTGCACATGGGAACGTTGAATTCGTTGATGTTTCATCGGCGCCTTGAAATCACACCGTTCAGCCCATCGAGTATGGCGGTATGGAACTCAGGCTCTCGAGGCGACCCGCAACCTTGTAGGGAGGGGGATGAAGGTAAATTCGAAATTTCTTCGAGAGATGGCCGCGCTCGAGTAGGGAAACTTCATACAAAACACGGGATTCTAGAAACGCCTGCGTTACTCCCTGTTATCAATCCAAATATACGTACAATTGAGCCACGAGAAATGTGGGATAGGTACGGTATTTCGGCTTTAATTACCAACTCTTACATCATCTGGAAGCATGACGAACTCAAGCAACATGCTCTGGAAAAAGGAGTTCATGATCTGCTGGATTATCCTGGAGTTATTATGACCGATTCAGGTACATTCCAAGCCTATGTGTACGGAGATGTTGAAGTCGGTGTCGAGGAAATCGTCGAGTTTCAAAAGTCAATAGGAGTTGACATCGCAACTATGCTGGATGTATTTAGTCGCCCTGATATGTCCGAACTTGAAGTCGAATCAGCTGTGGACGTCACTGTTGAGCGAGCACAACAATCGATTGATATCGCCGGAGATACGATGTTAAATGGGCCGATTCAAGGAGGTACATTTCGCCATCTACGCAAGAAATCAGCCCGCGAAATGAGTACTTTTGATTTCGCAGTTCATCCAATCGGTGGTATTGTTCCAATTATGGAAAAACATCGCTACAAAGATCTTGCAAAAATCATGTTAGCCACGCTACCAGAACTTGCTCCTGAACGACCTAGGCATATGTTCGGATGTGGGCATCCAATGCTCTTCCCGATGTTAATTGCATTAGGGGCTGATCTGTTTGATTCAGCAGCGTACGCTCTTTTTGCTCGTGATAAACGCCTTCTATCGCCCTCTGGAACCATCCATTTGGACGATCTTCAAGAATGGCCTTCAATGCTTCCTTGTGTGGTTGGTTACAGTCCGAAAGATGTTTTGAAAATGAAGGAAAAAGAGCGCACAGCCTTCTTGGCTCGCTATAATTTAGAAGTGACTTTAGCAGAGTTGGCTCGTTGTAAGCAAGCAGTTCATGATGGAACCATCTGGCAACTTGCAGAGCAGCGTAGCCATCAACATCCTGCTTTACGGGAAGCATTCCTATGGCTGACTACTCGGCCGTTTCCATCGGGAATTTCCATTGATGTTTTGGATGACCTCATCGTTGACGATCGTGCTGCTGCACGAGAGATTTCACCAGAAGGTGGTATTTGGGAAGGGGATTGGTCGTTCGTAATCGATGCACAATCGCCCCGAAGGAAAAAGGGAGAGCGATGGGGTGGAGAGGATACGCTGGTTCGACCTCATATTCTTGCAGCACGAAAGCAACTGCATACACGATGGAAACCTGAGGAGAACAACCGCATTGATGTTTTGATTTTACATGGCGCCCCTGGGCCATGGCGAATGCGGTGTGAGACATTGGTTTTGAGAATGCAATCACTCCTTCCTTCGATGGAGATTTTTGTACAAACTCCTCTCGGATTACTTCCGTATGGTCTTGAAGATCTCAATCCATTTGCGCAAGTCGATGGCCCATCTTGGTTGTGGGACAGGCGCCCGAATCCGATGCTCATTCGGAAAGAATTGATGATGTTTAGCATTGATGCTGATCGTATCCTCACATTAGATATCTCTTTGGAAAAGGTAGTTCAGAAAGCCTCTGAACTCCTACAATCATTCGAGATTATTGCAGAACCACTTATTGTTGACGATTCAATACTCCCAGAGCAAAGAAAGTTGCTTCGAAGGAAACAGATTCTCCAGAAACTCGTTGTTTTGGCAAATTGTAATTCTGAATCAGCTCATGAAATGCTTGATGGATGTTCCTTCATAATCGGAGGGACGGGTCGAGTGAAGAATGTATTGAATGCTTCAGGCAAGCATATTCTTAGTCCGAGATTGACTGATGGAGGCTTATCTATTACTGACTTTGGTTCTGAAATTCTCTATGGGTATCGTTCATTGCCGCTGCCAACTGAGCATAATCGGTTTTCGCCTATGGCGAACCCTGGAGAAGGATTGCCTTTGGTGATTATACACGATGATGCGGTTGAGTATATTCTTCGAGGACGAAATGTATTCCATGGGTTCATTCACGCTTGTGATGCATGGCTTACTGCTGGACAGGCATGTTTGATTGTTCGACAAAATGGTAATCTCGTCGGTCATGGTATTTCTCGATGCAATGCAAATGAAGCTCTTCGATTGAGGAAGGGTATTGCTGTCCGAACTCGCAGTGATTTCTCGAAAACAATTGACGTAGCAAATTGAGAAAGGATTGAAAGACTTCCGCCCATTGCTTGAGATGAAAGCAATGACGTCTGATTGGGTAATCGAGACAAAAGAGTTGACCAAATCCTATGGTCCTCATGTTGCCCTAGATTCTCTTAGCATAAACATTCCACACGGAGCAACAGGTCTCCTAGGCCCTAATGGAGCGGGGAAATCCACCTTTTTCAAGACGATTTTAGGATTGATTCAAGCCACATCTGGAGAAGGAAAAGTATTGGGTCATGATATACGAACCGATGGACTCGATATACGCTCTAAAATTGGATACATGCCTGAATATGAGGCTTTAGACAATAACATGGATGCAATTCATCAAGTGCGTTACAGTGGTGAATTGCTTGGAATGAACCCGGTCGTTGCAATGGCTCGAGCGCATGCAGCGATGGAATATGTTGGACTCGGAGAATTACGTTATCGTCCGATTCATACGTATTCTACGGGAATGCGGCAAGCCACAAAACTTGCATGTGCAATCATTCACGATCCTCAACTCATTATTGCAGATGAACCGTCAAATGGTCTTGATGCCGATGCACGTAATTCAATGTTGACCACGTTGTACAACATGGTTCATTCAGGAGGTCGTTCAGTACTCATGTCCAGTCACCTCATGGAAGATGTTGAGCGAGTCTGCGAAAGCATGGTCTTGCTTCACAAAGGGAAACTTGCGGCACAAGGACGTATTGAAGATTTGAAAGCGATTGATCGGGAAATTGAGATTCATGTATGGGGTTCTGCAAACGAACTCGAACAAGCCATGAAGAAGGATGGGCTTGATGTTCGGCGAGAAGGCAGAATCATGCGGATTAAGCATGAAGGCGATAATACAACCCATCGAATTTTGAAATGCGCAGCAGAAACCGGTGCTCAAATTCGACGCATGCACGAATATGAAGCCTCCTTGGAGGATTTGTTTATCGTCATCATGGAACGATTTGGTTATGGTGTGAAATCCAGTGAAGATCTCCTTGCTTCACCTGCTGAGGCTCGTAGAGTCGATGCTCCAGAACACATGGGGGGCTCGGGTTCATGAGCGAAGATGATGTTCCAATTGAAGCATCAACTCCTGTGACAGGGCAAAGTCGAATGGATTCAGCTTGGGGTTCTGAAAGCGAATCCGTTGCCTCTGTTGCTCGACCATCGACACAAACAGGGCAGGTCTTTGAGCAGGTCTACAAACCATGGAATGGCACTCTCAATCCACGCTGGATGCGTAATTGGGCCATTTTTCGACATCACCTTTTGGGGATATTTCGTAAAGGTCATCGCCCCTGGGGTGTTCCAACCAAACTGTTCCTGATTTTAGTCTTCATCGCATCGATGACCGATGTTGCTCTGACACTGCTGTTTGCCATTCTTGGAGAGCCTGCTTTGTACGAACTCTGGGGCGTTGGCAGAAACAATCTCTATGCCCACGTTTTGGGTTTCTTTCCTCGTAATATGCTGTTTTATCCACTGGTCGCTGCCTTACTTGTTGGTGGTGTCATATCCGAGGATCGATCGAATGGTACTTCTGCCTTATATTTCTCAAGACCTGTAAATCGATTTGATTATGTAGGGATGAAGTATCTTGCAGTTGCAAGTATCCAGGCACTGATCATTCTTGGTACGCTTATGTTGTATTACTTCGCAGATATCTTGTCAATGGGTCGTGGTTGGGCCTGGATTATCGATACATTCCCGATGTTTTTGACCACTATGTTTTGTGGTGCTTTACTCATCATAACCTACACCAGCATCGGTCTAGCACTCTCGAGTGTATCTCGGGGGAAGTTCTTCCCAGGTATCGCTTTGTTAGCGATTATACTTGGAACAAAGACACTTGCTGCAATTGTTGAAGGTCTTTTTGACAAATCAATTCTCTACTTGATTTCTCCTTATGATTCACTCGCTCATGTCGGTCAGGCGTTAATTGGTGCAAACATG
>DAKQ01000001.1:0-6303 GCA_002496635.1 Euryarchaeota archaeon UBA82
CACGGTATGTGAATTCTTTCTTCTGTCGAGCCGTTGTCGTCGAAAGTCGCTTACGTGCCTTACGTCGACTGGCCTTGGGGGTCATGAATGACTTCTTCTTTTTACGTCCCATAATTCAACACCTCATACTCTCTTGCCGCGTCCTCGTCCCGTACGGCGTGGGGCAATCAATCCGACCTTAGCACCAGGCGGGGTACTTCGAGCAACTGAGTTCGGTCCGTGGACAGCTTGGTGATTTCCACCACCATGCGGGTGATCCACTGGGTTCATGGCAACACCACTAACATGTGGGAAGAGTTTACCACGAGCCTTTGCCTTGTAGTGCGCAGCACCGGCAGTTCGTAGTGGCATCTCATCACGGCCATGACCTGCAAGCACACCAATGGTGGCTCGACAGCTGCCAGGAAGTTCCTTAATGGAACCAGACGGCATTCGAATACGGACTTTGTCGCCAAGTTTCGCTTCAACAAGACAGGAGTTTCCTGCTGTTCGAGCGACCTTGCCACCATCACCAGGTCGGAGTTCGACATTGTTGATAGCAGTCCCTTCAGGGATTTGTGCGAGTGAAGTAATGTTACCTGGACGGAGGGAAACATTGTCGCCTATTGCGATGTTGCTTCCCACTGCAAGACCTTCTGTGGCGACCACGAAGGTGTTATCGCCATCAGGCAACTTAACACGTGCCAGAGGTGCTGTGTGAACAGGAGAGTGAACAAGTTCTGTAACTTCTCCAACAATGTCCTTTTCACGAGGCATTCTGTTCTTACCTGGGAATCGGTGACTAGACACACGATACCGTGGTGATGATCCTTTACGTTGTGCACGAATTCTCTTACCCATGTTTCCTCACCTCAAAGAGCTCCCAGACGCATAGCAGCGTCTTCAGCATCATATCCTTCTGCAAGACGAACACTTGCATGCTTTCCATGCTTGGTGTTACGTACGTTTACAGCAGCGACTTCTACTTCGAAAATTGTTGACACGGCACGAGCGATTTGTTTCTTTGTTGCAGATCTGCGAACAATGAACTCAAGACGGTTCTGTGTCGTTCTTGCTTCCATGGTCTTTTCAGTCAACCAAGGCATGATTATTATGTCGTATGCTTCCATGATATCACCAAACCTTGAGTTGCTCCATAGCATCTTGTGTAAAGACAGTAAGTCGGCCAACATCGCCACCAGGAGCAAGATGTTCTGCACCGAGTTCACTTACACCGACAACGTCGACACCAGGAAGGTTTCGAGCTGCTTGAGCAAGTCCAGTCTTTTCCTTAACAACGAGAAGTACGGACTTTGGAGTCTTTCGTACTCGACCACGCATAGTTGCTTTACCAGCACGAATCTTTCTGTTCGAGCGAGCACGATGGAGATCGTGTCCAAGTCCAAGTTCGTTGAAGATTGCAATGACCTTGCGAGTTGCGGAGCCATGGTTGAATGCTTCAATGTTGTATTCGGATGTCTTTCCATCTACTGTTTCCGTGTAATTACCGAGGATGATTGGTAGATGTTCTACGGATTCATCAAGTTGATGGCCTCGAGAAGTAACCATGTCCATATCCACAGTTGCAGATAGAGCAGCGTCTCGAGCAAGACGGCGTTGCTTTGAATTGAATTTACGAGCCCATATCTTTTCGACCTTAGGTCCGTGAGCACGACGTCCACCGAGTGTGTGCGGGTTTTGTGCACCACGGCGTTGACCAGTACGGCGCATAATACGAGAGACACCACGTCCCTTACCCCACCATTCGACGGAGTGCTTCATACCAGCCATAGGCCGGCGCTTACCGACGTGTCGGCGAGAACCGTATGCTTGTCGGCGGTTCGCTCGGCTAGATGCAACTGCATCGCGGACAAGATCTTCACGCACTGAAGTAGAAAAGACGTCAGGAAGTGTCATCTTTGAACCATCTTCGACAGTGATGTCAAAGGTGCTTTGCAATCGACCTGCATCCATTTCGTCTTGTGTAATGACGTTTGAGATATTCTTTACAGCAACTTTCATGTTCAGACCCCCTGCTTGCTACGTGTACTTACGTAGGTGATTTCGAGTGGATGTTGTTCTTCATTGGAACGAAGAGCATCACGGAATCGAATCAATCTCTTTGCAGGTCCTGGGACACTGCCTTTGACCAGAATGTAATCCGAGTTGACTTCACCATAGTGAAGGAATCCACCAGATGGTGTAATAGAATGGTCTTCTGGGTTTGCGATTCGAAGAACACGCTTGTTGAATTCGGTTCGCTGATGGTAACCAGTTTGACCACCTTGACGAATCGTCTTACGAACATACCCTGTACCGAAGTCACCCATGTTACCATGTTGACGTCGCTTCTTAGAGTTCTTGTGAGATTGAAGTTTTCCTCCGAATCTCTTGATAACACCTTGCCATCCGTATCCTTTGGTAACTGCAACGATATCTGTCATTGCGCCTTCTACAAACGCATCAGTGAATGAGACTTCTTGGCCTAGGCGTTCTTGAGCGAATGCGAGTTGATCGCTGGAAGCTCCACCATCAAGACCAACTTCCATAACTTCAGGTACCTTCGAAGGTGAACCAGTTACGTTGGATGGTTGTGTTGCTACAATAAGGCGAACTTCGCAAAGATCTTGCTTTCCGAGGTTCTCGAAATGCTCTTCTGCGTTGTGGTTCTTACGGTTTGAAACACGTTGGAAAATTTCAGGGAAGGATTCAGTAAGAGATTCTGCGTCGACCCATACTTCGCCAGCGGCTTGCTTTCCATAAGGCGTCATTCGATATCCACGGACACCAAGAATTCGCATCTTTGGTACTTCGACAACAGTGACTGGAACACGGATTTCCTGTCCTGCACTTGTTGATCGTGGATTTAGGTCTCGAGCAAGAACGTGTGTCATCCCTGCTTTCCAACCTGCAAATCCTTGCATTCTTACTTCACTTGCATCGCTTGTAGGCCATGACTTGACGTGACCGAACGGTCTGTTGGCCCGCTTACGCGGGCTAAACGCCATGCTACCTCGGCGTGGGTGGTTTCTCTTTGCCATTTTGGGCTCCTCCATAATTCTACAACACAGAGGCTCCGTAGAGCGTGCGAGGGCTCGTCGGGCCAGGAGTAGCCGTGACACAGAGCGCCATTCCCACAAATGGGGGACGGTGCCAGTGGGTTCCTTTCGGATTGCCCTAAGTGTCTGGCTGCTCACCTTTGGAGCATCCCTCCGACTTTCCACCCATATATGAGTAGTTCGGTTTAGAAGTCGTTGAAAATAAAGGGACGTTGGCTCGTTTTCACTCCTGCACATCATCCTTTTGAACCCTCGCCATTAACACTGTTCATGCCTGAATTATGCCATCCGTTTCTCAACGATGGTATCGAAGCAAGGGCATATCAAATCGCTGCAGCAAAAGAATGCATTCGTACATCTACTCTTTTGGTTATGCCCACAGGATTTGGAAAAACGGCAGTTCAATGGTACTGCATGGCTGAAGCTCTGGCAACTGATGTTGAGAAAATTGTTCTTACAGCACCTACTGTTGGTCTTGTTGAACAACAGCGAAAGATGGCTGTTGAGCGACTTAACCTTTCCCCTAATCTTATCAAAACATACACTGGGAGCGATCGACCTGCCAAACGGGGCCTTCTGTGGGAAGAGGGGAAACTCATCATTGCAACGCCACAAGTCATACGCAACGACGTCGACTCAGGATTGATTTCCTTGGAAAATGTAGGACTTCTCATTGTCGATGAAGCCCATCACGCAAAAGGAAATCATGCAACTGCACAGGTTGCCGACCGTTACAAACAACAGGGAAAGAAAAGTTGGATTGTAGCTGCAACGGCTAGCCCAGGCTCCACCAAGAAAAATATTGAAGCATTGAGAACAAGACTCGGTGTAGAACAAATATTTGTTGCTCATCGAGAAGATTCGCTGCTCAAACCATATGCAGTTGATATGAACATTGCAACAATACGCTTGATGCTTGATAGCACAACTGTATCCCTACTAGAACCTCTTGAAGCAGATCAACTCAGTCAAACAGATGTATTGCGCCGACAAGGATTCCTTGCCCCAACAGAACACATTACTGCAGGGATTATTGAAGAAGCAGCTCAACGAGCGAGTATTGCGATATCGAGACGTGACCCCCGAGGATATGATGCTGCTAAGCGAATCTCCGATGTTCGTAGGATGCATATGTTGCTTGATTTGATCAAAACTCAGGGAATTCGTTCTGCTCGTTCCTATCTCCAGAGGGCGGAGGAGGAAAGCAGAGATGGGGAGCGTTCAACAAGTCGATTCTTGAAAAAAACTGTCATTCATAATTTTAGATTAGCAGTAGAATCGATTGATGAGTGCCATCCTAAAAGCCAACAAGTATCAACACTCGTCAGAAAGCATCTTGAGGATTTTCCACAAGACAGAGTGCTCATTTTCAGCGAATATAGAGATACTGTGAGCCATCTTGTGGAGGACCTCAATCTGATTCCAGGAGCAACTGTTGATCGTTTTATTGGGCAAAGCAAGCGTGGAAAACGACAAGGTATGACTCAAAAACAACAACTGGAACAATTGGAACGGTTTCGTGAAGGAGAGATCAATGTCCTTGTAGCAACATCAGTAGGAGAGGAAGGATTGGATGTACCGTCTGCTTCGATGGTTCTTTTCTATGAGCCAGTTCCAAGTGCAATTCGTGCCATTCAACGTCGAGGAAGAACTGCTCGTCAAAGCAGCGGTTCTGTCCACGTTTTAGTTGCCAATAATACGAGAGACGTCTACGTTCTCCAAGCATCACAAATCAAGGAAGCGAGAATGCACAGTGTGTTGGGACGGATGAGGGGAATTACCACGTTAACATCTGACCGCATTGAAGATGTTTCTATGCCAATGTTTTCTGTTCAAATTGAAGAAAAGACGTTCTCTGCAGGGGAATTTCTCACTTCTGAAATGAATCGTTATAAATCTATAGAAGAAATCGTAGAGGTTCAAAAAGAAACCTCAACGAAATCAAATCCAGTGGAAAAGAGCAAAACGGGAGAAAAAAAAGTCTACACACGTTCAAGGGGTCAAAAGAGTCTCTTTGAGTTTGGTTCTGAAGAAAAATCAGACCCATGGAAACCGATCTTGGATGGTCGAGATGAAATCAACCGCCAATAATCTTGACACGTGTTCTTAGTTGAGCAAGACGATCTGGAAAGTGTCCAAATGCGAAAGCGACCAATTCAGCAAGGTGAATTACTGGCATGGTTGTATCCTTTCCAGTGACTTTTCCTGCCTTCACTTGGTATGAGTCCAAGTTTGCATGCGAAATAGTGCAGGCACTTACCATGAGTTCAGCACCTGACTGCTTGGCATCTGAAAGGACTGCTGCTGTCATCTTCATCGCAGTCTTCTCATTGGTGAGGAGGCTTGGCGAGCCGACGCTCTGACACTTTGAATCATATTCGACAGGAGTTCCTCCAAGTGCTGTTATGAGATTTTCAAGGTAACAAGGATTGAATGCATCATCCTCGCTGCAGAATCCATCTCTCTGCATGTAAGGTCCGTAGTATGCTGCAATATCCATTCTCAGTGGGTTCAGAACCGCTTCCTTAATTTTGTCAAGACCAATCTCTTCGATGAGGAGGTGAAGCAAATGACGAGACTTGGATTCACCCATGTATTCGATGTTTGAACTTCGTGCGATGAGATTGTTCAATTGAGAGGCAAGCAGTGGATCTGCAGCCATTGTCGCAGCAGTATCGCAATGAATGCTATGGGAAGTGGCGCATGAAGTCATGATGTCAAGGCCTTTTTCTTCAGCAAGTGCAAGATTTCGTGCAGCCAGTGCATGTTGCAATCGAGGAGAAGCTTGTCGGATGATGTTTCCGCCATCAGAAGTCGCTTTAGGCAACTCAACCAAATTGATTCCAAGTGTCTTACAGAGCGGTTGAATACAATCCTCTACTTCCATCATTGCTCCACGAGCAACGTTTCCGGGGTAATATGCTACTTGCATGTTGTCACCTCAGAACCTCTGGTCGAGTTCATTAAACAAACTCACAACTTCGTGATGATCCTCTACTTTTGAATTGATCATGTTCGGAATCTTACCGACACCTGCAGGGGGAAGTAGAAGGGCTTGAAGACTACGAATTGGAGGTCCGCCTGTTCGAGTAAATCCAAGCATCATTCGTGCAGAAACACCGGAAAATACGTTTGAAACAAGTCCGATTGGACCCAATACTTGTCGGTAGAGAGTGGTTTCATTCAACTTACCAGACCACTTGACGGAGCGCCCATACCACTTGACAAGACGTCCATGGCGACCAGCGTTCTTGTATTCGGTAAG
>DAKQ01000001.1:6675-15983 GCA_002496635.1 Euryarchaeota archaeon UBA82
GCGATTGATGAAGGATCTGTTTCACTCCAAACACCACCTTGTTCTTGCAAAGTTGCCAGTAATTGTGAACGGTGCTTGGCAGATGTACGAGGGTCGTTGATACGTACCCAGCGTTGCAGGTGGATTCCTGGCCCAACATATGTGGAATCAAAGTCTACAGTATCGGACATTCCATGTGCGAGTAAATGGCTTGAAACGGCATTCATCTTGTGAAGCGAAAGGGCTGTCTCCGAAGCAAGAACACCCACTGCTTTACCGCTGATGAGACGCTCTCCTTCACGAGGATCGCCTTGTACCCACGGATTGGCTTTTGCTCTGTTTTCTTCAAAGCGACGAGTATCGACAATCAAATCTCTGAGGATAGGGAATCCGGGTAATGGCTCTATGCGCAATCGGCCGTTACTAACAACATCACCAACACGGGCTACGTCTGCTAGAACAATTCGTCCGTTAGCACGAACACCGGTTGTTGCCGTACCTGCAATCGTTCCACGTCGGAATGCAAAGCTTCCGTCGACATCACGTTGGAAATTCAGGAAGAGATCTTCAAGAGATGCTGACGCAGGAACCATTGTAGCGATAACGTCCCATCCATTTTCACCCTGTGAAGGGCAGTAACGGAAGAGTTCCAATTCAACCTGGATCTCTGAATGGTCGACATGACCTGGAGCAAAGTCACCTTCGACAACATCATCATCGTCAGAGGTTCCGTAAGCCACCATTTCATCAATCAATTCCAATTGAAGTGTTCCTGATTCATCGACACATGCAATCCGAGGCAGTGCTTCGAGTACCCATTGGGTCCATGGCTCATCAAAATCAACATCGCACAGTTGTATAGGCTGGACGCTGTGCGCCCCTAGACTCGATAATTTGTTGTCCCAATCTGTTCCTGCTTTGCAGAATTCGTCATAGGAAGTGTCTCCAATCGCACATACAGAGTAATGCATAGCAGACAAACCTGGTGCATCCGATTGAACTGATTGCCACAAGTCTTCTGCATTATCTGGCATTTCTCCTTCACCCCATGTAGAAGTGATGATGAGAAGTCGCTTAATCGAAGCAAGATTTGCCTTATCATATCCATCCATATCAACGACGTTTGCGTTGAGTCCATAATTCGATGCCAGTTTTGCTGTCTTTTCGGCTAAGCCTGCTGCGTTCCCTGTTTGAGAACCGAAAAGGATGGTTAGTGAACGATCGCCTCCAAGAACGGAAGAAAGTCCTTCAGAAGCAGAACCAGAAATTGGCATTATTGCATCGGTTGTAACAGCGCTTGTTTCTTGAGCGGATTCTTCGTAAGCACCGCCGTCAACTTCTGCCATCAGAGGAAGTACTGAATTCGCCCACTTTTCCCATTCTGGTTCATGGTCTACATCGCAGAGTTGAATATCATGGATTCTTTTTGCTCCGAGTGAACTGAACTTTGCATCCCAGTCTTTTCCTGCCTTACAAAATTCATCATAGGAAGTATCGCCTATTGCGCATACCGAATAGCTTACTTCTGAAAGTGGAGGGTTTTGTTCACCAGTTGCAATCCAAAGGTCTTCTGCATTGTCCGGCATGTCACCTTCACCCCATGTCGAGGTAATTATGAGGACTCTCTTCAGGGAGGAAAAGCCAGATGGATCAAATCCATCCATATCGATTACTTCGGTTTTGAAGCCAAGTTTATCAGACATTTTCTTTGTCCGTGCAGCCAATTCTTCAGCGTTTCCTGTTTGGGAACCAAAGAAGATTGACAAGAGAGGGTTTCCTTTAACTGAAGACATCGGATATTCACTCCTTTCAGGGTAATTTATCCTAGAAACCCCTAGTCTTTGAAGGTTGGGCATTGGCCATAGCGCAGTGTAGCGTTAAAATGTCAAACGAATCACATGTGGAAGTCGCCGTCTCCGCCGAATCCATCAGCCATGCTGACACCCTTGGAAGAGATCACGTCATCGATACGTAGAATCATAATCGCTGTTTCAGTAGCGGATTGAATCGCTTGTTCAACAACTCGCAATGGCTCCAAGACGTTTCCATCTTTCATGTCAACAACGCCGCCTTCATAGACGTTAATCCCTGCATGAGATGCCCCGTCAGCGTGTGCTTTCCGTAGAGCAATGAGCGTTGTAACAGGATCTAGACCAGCGTTTTCTGCAAGAGTTCGTGGAATAATCTCAAGGGCGGAAGCAAATGCTTCAATTGCCATTTGTTCTCTTCCGCCGATTGTTTCTGCGTATGTACGTAGATCTCTGCTTAGAGCAGCGAGTACGCTGCCACCACCAGTGAGGACTGCTCCATCTTCCCAAGCGACGGAAACAACTCCAACTGCATCATCAAACGCTCTTCGAATTTCATCGACAACGTGTTCCGTTCCACCTCTTAGTAGAACCGATACTGATTTTGCTTCTGGGCAACCTGTGACAAATGTCATGTCGCTCTCGCCAATCTTTCGCTCCTCAACACGAGCCGCATGACCTAAATCATCAGCAGATAAATCATCCATATTTGTGACAATTTGAGCACCTGTAGCCTTTGAGAGCGCTTCCATATCAGATTTCTTAGCACGTCGAATTGTAAAGACGCCTGCCTTTGATAGATAATGTTGAGCGAGTTCATCAATACCTTTCTGACAAATGAGGACATTTGCACCGGATGCAGTGATTTTGTCAACAAGTCCACGTATGTAATTCTCTTCTTCTGCGAGGAATGAGGCAAGTTGATTTGGATCAGTAATCTGAATCTTTGCATCAACTTCGGTTTTCTTGACCTCAACAGCCGAGTTTATCAGTGCAATTCGAGCATCATTAATGCTTCTTGGCATACCTGCATGAACTCTTTCCTTGTCGAGTAGAATACCATCGATAAGGGTTGAATCTTTAATGGACCCACCTTGACGCTTTTCGACTTTGATATCACTCAGATCAACAATTCGCTCACCTTCATCAACGACACCTACTGCGTTGACTGCACGAACACAGATATCTGCCATGAACGCCTTCACTGCTCCAGCAGACTTACCTGTAAGTGAAGTCTTGGCGACTTCAAGAAGGACTGCATCGTTATCATCAGTTGAAATCCCATGGCCTTCAAGGAGAGAAATTGCTTTTTCAGCTGCAAGTCTAAATCCTTCACAAATGACGGTTGGATGTACGTTTTGTTCGATGAGATCTTCTGAACGCTTGAGAAGTTCACCAGAGAGAACAACTGCAGAAGTTGTACCATCGTAGCAATGTTGCTCTTGAGTTTTTGCAACCTCGATAATCATTTTAGCTGCTGGATGTTCGATATCCATTTCTTTCAGAATAGTAGCACCATCGTTTGTGATGACAACATCGCCCATTGAATCAACGAGCATCTTATCCATTCCTTTTGGACCGAGAGTGGAGCGGACGGAATCCGCAACTGCCTTTGCTGCTGCAATATTATTCGATTGAGCACTACGCCCACGAGTACGTTGAGTTCCTTCTTTTAGAATGAAAATTGGTGCTTGTCCGTTACCATACATTGTATCACCTACGATTCAAGGCGGGGTGCTGTGGGTCTTGAACCCTACGACAGACCTACCAACTACATTTGGCCGTCAAGGTACTGTTGGCCGTAAGCATTCCATTGCTCATTGGACCAGCCAGGAGGCAAGCCTTCAGCAGGGATTGGAGGGCCTTCAGATGCTACTGGAGCGGCAGGAGGTTCTGCAGTAGGAGCGGCCGCCGGGCTTGGTGGTGGAGACATAGGGACTGTTGGAGCAGCAGCGACTGCACCATATGTTGCAGTAAGTGAATCCTCGTACATCAAATCGTCCCAGTCGTCCAAATCATCTTCTTTGTCAATCGTTGTAACAATTCTGAATGTGATGAAACCAAGAACTGCTATCACGAGAAGGAAGCCAGACCATAGAACAATGGTTTTGACCAATTCCCCATCATCTTCAGACGAGGCTCCGTCGCCGCCATCATTATCCGCTGTTTGCTTGATGAGATTGACTTGCAGGTTTGTGGTTGGTGAATCCGCAACGGTCAATGAAGTTGCATAAATTGAAAAGTCAACGATTAGGGAATCTTGTGGAAGATTGATGAGTGTAGCATCTGTAACTGTGATTTCAATTGTAACCGTTCTTGATTGATCGGAAGCAAGTGAGAAACTACGGTCGTTGTTGTTGATTCGGACGCTGATGTAACTCGACCAGTTTCCATCGACTTTGTCCATTGAAATCGTTTGAGTAGGTGAGACTGCAGGATTGAGTTTGTTCTTTACTTCGATCTTCATTTCGTAAACAAGGTTTGACTCTTCCACATTAATACGTGGAGGAGGAACCAAATCGATTGTTCCCTGTCGACCAACAAGATAGGTTGCTTCTCCTGTTTCAGAGATTGTAGGTTCATTAACAGAAGTCGCAGTCAATCCTAGAGTTTGTGAGCCATCACTGCCATCAAGGAATCGGAATCGTACAATAGCATCGAATGTTTCACCTGAAGCGATAATAGGCGTTGTAGCGACACCATCAATTGGCATTGGATCAATAATTTCCGCAACCATTCCTTCTGGCACCGTTAACGAGATTGTAAAGCGATCTTCTTTGTTACCATAATTTGTAATGGTGAATGAACGATCGCTGGTATCCATTGAACCTGGCAGGAACGATTGGTCAGAAGATTCGTCCGAGACAGTCAATGCAGCGGTATCAAGAATTTCGACATTAATACGATGACTTACTGAGACTGAAGCGTCATCAATGTTTGTTGCGATGACATCAACGTAGTAAAGTCCTGGCGATAATCCAACAGGCATTGGAAGTGTTAGGATGATCGTTGTTTCCCCATCCCACGCATCAAGAATTGATGTTGTTTCACCCGCAAGTTCAGCACCTAGGAGATATTTGTGAGGACCTCCGAGTGAGAGCGAATATTGCTCATCATCGTTCCCTAGGTTAAGCAAGGAAAGATAGACTGTTTCTGGAACACCATCTGCAGCACTCTGGAACGATGATTCGTCAGAACTGATTGAAGCATCTCGCAAAATCGGAACTTCGATATTACGAGCAAGAACATCTGCTCCGAAGAGAGAGGTACCACACGAAGGGCAGGTTGCTCTTAGATTAAACGAAATTACACCTGGGGTCGCAAGAGGATCTGCTGTCACGTTAAGGAAGAGGTTTGTCACTTCAGCTTTCTCAAGAACAATTGGGTTTGGAATCGTTACGCCCGTTTCATTTTCGACAACTGCACTCCAGCCTTCTGTGGAAAAGGTTGGAGCAAGGAAGTAGGAGGCATCTCGGTTCCCTACATTTTGGAGTCGAAGAGGGACCAAACCAGATTCACCTGGGAGTAATGTATCGGCCAAGAGTGGCGTTGTTGAAGTGAGCGAAACACCGTATTGTTCAGTGACTGCCAAATTCATTGATACTCGACCTTTTTCACCTGAGTTTGCACCCCCGCTGTCTACAAACCAGACTTGCCATGTTTGCTGTTGTACGTCGGCACCAGCAGGAATACTGATGTTTACCCATACATCGACAGTTTCTCCTGCGCCAATGCTCGGAATAATAACTGGGGAGAAGAAGTCGTTTGGATTCGGAGTTTCAACTCGAATTGAAGGGAAACCTGGATCCATCCAAGTCAAATTGCTGACGTTAGAATATACTGAAACTGTAGCGGAGGAGTATCCGTTGTTGGTAACCATGCACTTCAATGATACAGTATTGGATGGAGGTGATGAATACCCCGTTTCAGGATTATCACAATCGAGACCCAACGTATAATCCGCTACCTTAGAGACTCCAAATTGGATGAAATCATCGACGTGCATCCCTTCGGAAGCACCACTGTTGTCAGAATGGAACAAGAGACCGAGCGAGTATGAGTTGCCTCCCAAGAACAGGTCAGTATTTGATAGACCTGGAATTTGAGCCCAGTCGACTTGAGGGTCCCAGGAAACATTGGTCCATTGTCCAGGTGCTTGACTAGGAGCGCCGTTGGAAAAGTTCCAAACCAAAGATTCCATTTTGTTGTTATAGTTTCCAGAACCCCTCCACAATTCGAAGGCAACCGTGTCTCCACCAGCCATTTGACCCCATGTCTGAGCATGGAATTGGCTTGAGATGTATTCTCCCGTGAAGAATGTCTTTCGGCATGTGTAAAGTTGGTAGGTTTGTGTAAGTCCAGGATCGAGTTGCCCAAGAGCACCACATTGCTGAGTTTGAGAAAAGAAGATGTTGACGAGTCTGTCATGTGCGCCAGATGGATATTCAGCACCTGGGTTTGAATGGCGCCAATGATCCGTACCAACTGGCCCACCAGTATCATCTTGCCAACTGCCACCGCCAATTGCATCGCCACCATTCACTGGATAACGTCCAGAAACGAAGGTTGGCGAATTAAAAGCTGCTGTTGTACCGTCAAATGAATCCTTCATAACAGCAACTGGTACTGTTTTATCGAGGATATCATTCTCGTTACGATCATCACCTGAATAGAAGACACTCGCCCGAATGATAAGACCTCCAGTCAAATCATTTGTTGTTGTGTTAAGAATAGAATGAGCAATCATTGGCATCCAAGTATACGAACCTGAATTCTTTTGACCACCAATCAATTCAGTTGTTGTCCATGAGTATGATTCAATGACAAACCCGATTGGATGGACTATATCGATTGTCCCAGTTGCGGTTTTACCGGATACTGAAGCACCCAAACGTTGGATCTCGACGCTGATTTCAATTTCATCACCCATGACGATGTAATCAACTGTGGATTGATCGGATTGAACCCAAATGTTCGCAGTTTCAGTGGAGTTTCCTAATGTAATCTTAGAGATACGGAAATCGTCATTTGAACCGCCACGACCCGAGGTGGCTTCAGCAGAATCCATAACCAACATTGAAGCGGTTTGGAACAACATAAGAGAAATCAATAGCAATGGAATACTACGGCGCATAGTCATCAACATACCTCCGAACCATTGGCAACATATGAAGATGGCCGTTGTTTGCTCTCTCTAATTAGGAGCGATGTTCTTCAGAAATAAGACCACTAATCGTAGGCTGGTCAAATGGAGGAGGCGATTCTTCATCGTTGGAAAGAAGAGTATTATCGAAGTCCGGCAAATCCAGTGGCATCTCATCAGGCAAGGAGGGAAGGGTTGGAGAAGAGACACTGGAAACTGCGTCCACTGTTGTCGGTGTAGCAGAAGCCATTGCAGACAATCCTGCAGCAGCATCTTGTCCGCGGGAAGCAACTCCAGCAGCTGCAGCAACTGCTAGTGTAGCGGTGGTTGAAACCGCTGCTGTCGTCACTTTCCCCAAAAGTCCAAAATCAGGAGAATCCATTGAATCATATCGTGAAATGACATCTTCCTTTGGCTTCAACCATTCTGGAGGGCTGCCTGAACCTCCTCCAAGAACGGCTAACGTAGTAAATGCTGCAAGCGGCATGACAGCAAGTGCAGTAAGTAAGTCAAGGAAACTTGTCTCAGGAACTACTGCGTCGCCCAGAACAGATTCGAATAAATTTGCTTCAAATGTAATCGTCATCTCAACATCATGACCCATCCACCCCATTACAACAAGACTTGCAAAGCGCCCCATCAACCAGAGAACAAGAATAGGCGCAAGCCATGATAGTTTTGTCATTGAGATGAGCCATCTGCGCGTGAATGTTGCTACACCGACGTACTTCCTACAAAATTTCGGAAATGTACGCATTGCAAACATCAAACCGATGACATAGAGAAGAATTGCGAGTTCAAGTCGACGATCAAGTCCAACAATCGATTCCGGAACCATCATAACCAATGTTAGCGGTATAGTTACCAACATTATTTGGAACGGAACTGCAAGCAAGAGAAGACCACCATGAGTGGAGATGAGCGAATGCCCTCGCATCATTCTTTGATTAACAAGTGTTGAGAGAGACCCGTGAGGGGAACCAGCAAAACCTTCACGTGATCTACGAAGACTTGAGGCAGATCGCCCTCCTCTAGAGAGGCCAAAAGATGCAAGCCAGCCGCCCCGTTCAACAACCCACAGTGGACGATATCCACCCATTAACAATGCTAAACAAAGCGCAAGCATACCATAGGCCAAAGACGCCATAACAATCCAAGGAACCATTTCTTGTTGGAATGAAACCGTTAAATTACGATTACTCATATCCACCAAAAAGAGGTACGTAATGGAAAAAGCGGCCATTGGAGTCAAGAAAATTTGGCAGAATACAACCAATGTCAACCAGATACGAGCGGTGAGGGGCCCTCTGTCACTATTACGCCCCATACAACGGATTGAATCCATTGCTTAGACAAAGGTTCCCATTGATTTAATGCAAAAAGCCCTACTTTTCAGATGATTCTGAAATCACCATTGGACGGCCTTCACTAATCCATAGACGTACCCAGCCACGCAAAAAACCATCTTTCCGATTTCTTCCTAGATCAGGACGTGGCATTTCATGCAACTTCTCTGAACAAGAAGCACAACGAACATCCTCAATCCTCCATTCTGGAGCGGGTGAAGAGCAGCAGGATTCATCTGAATCGCATCGATTCATAACCAGTTGAAGATTCTGTGCCATCTCAAGGGTACATGGCAAAGTTGGTCCACCAAGCAATGATTGAGCTCTTGATAGAACGGTCCATCCACCTGCCAAAAACAGACCATATCCTATGGGAGCTTGCCCTCCTACGAGACACATGTATCCAATCAATAGTGGTAGAATCGTGGTCCATGTGCCTAATCTATGAAATCTACGCACATGGAGAACTCTTTGTGTTAAGCGAGGAGACAACGGTATCGGATCGGGATGTTCAGGGAATATTTTATTGAAACCAGGACGACGACTTAGGACCATAAAAGGCACTCTAGGCATCAAATGACCAATCAGAAATCCAAGTATGAAAAATAAAATTGCTTCTATCATCCAAAATCACCATCATTGAGACAACAAGCGGTTGAGAGTTCCTTCAACGATGTCCATTCCCTTTGAAATATCTTCTTGAGAAATCGTGAATGCAAAGCGGAGATGCCCCTCACCAGAGGGGCCAAAGGCAGTACCAGGTGAACAAAGAACGCCGTCACGTAGGAGTTCCATTGCAACTTCTTCACTCGTAAAACCAGGGACTGTTACCTTAGGGAACACATAGATCGACCCTTTTGGACGATGACATTCAACACCTGGCATTGAATTCAATCGATCAACAATAAGATTGCAACGTGCATGGAATTCTTTCGAGAGAATATCTGGATAATCTGATGCATGTTCCATAGCGGCCAGAACTGCATGTTGCATTGCATCATTGGAGCAGGCTGTAATGTAATATTGCATTTT
>DAKQ01000152.1:0-5788 GCA_002496635.1 Euryarchaeota archaeon UBA82
CCTCAACAGTTTGCAACTGCTACAACCTACCATGGATTTGCGAATGACAATGTTGAATCATTTGATATTGTTCTCAACGAATCGGTTGTCTCCTCTAATGGAGCAGTTCTACAATGGTACATCTATGTAACAAGCGAGGCTCAATATGTCCATTCAACTGGGTCATACGAGTATCTTGGACTGAATAACAACTCCTTCGGGCCTGTTGAAATTGATATTACGAGACCCATTAACCCTTCAATTGTTAACGCTGAAAGCCGAGGTGATCTTGGATTCATCGCTCTCGAATGGTATAACCTCCAGGAATCAAACGAAAGCTATCAGGTCTGGAGACATAATAGTGACCCGTTTAACAATGGCCAAATCAGCATTACAACAAGTGATGCAGATGGATGGGAACTGGTACTTGATGACGTGAACGTTGGAGAACAGAATTCTGCAACAATCATCAGAAACATTCCTCTTGCTAACGATACAGAGCGCAGTGTCTGGTATGCGGTCACAGTAGCTGATCAATTCAACAACATCAACCCTGATATCCTTCAAGGATTGAGTGGTAATTCGATTTTGGTTCGAGAGGATACACTTGCACCATCCGTCGATTTGAAACTGCTCGATGATGAAAATTCCGAATACACAAGCCCATCTCTCGTGGCTGGAACGTATACGATTCAAATTGAATCAAGCGAATATCTCAAGACGACACCATCGATTGAGGTCTTTTCGGATACTGGCTTTAACGTCACTGCAGGAGGTGAATTAATGACTCAGATTGCCGATAACGCTCTCAATCCTGACAAAGGACCTGTTTACTCCTACAGTTTCACAATTGCTGGTTCAGCTAGCGCTGGAGAAATGATCTTCAGAATGACACTCGTCGATGAAGCAGACAATGTGGGCGTAATCACAAACACAGACTATCACATCGATGCAAAAGGACCGGTTGTCACAATATACTCGCCTTCGTCCTCCTCAGAAGGATCAAAGTATCTCTATGGAAACAAAATTAATCTCATGTTCGCTGCAGAAGATGACGTTCAAATCAGCGATTTACAATATCGATTCACTTTCAATTATGGGGGGCTTACAGGAGTACCTAGTACATCTCCATGGGCGAATGCAGAAGGTATAACTGATGTTGAAGGCGACCTATCTATTCTCGTAAGTGATATGGATTTCTCTGCGGGAACATTTGATGCAGGTCAACACGCGATTACAGTCCGAGGCATTGATACTGCTGGAAATGAAGTTACACAACGAGTTGTCTTTATTGTTGATTTCTGTAGAAATAATCTCGAAGGGGAAACTGTTTGTACGTTTGAAGAAGACCTCAAAGAAGAACCTGAGCCTGTAAAGATTAATCCTTCTCTAAGTGACCCTCCATATCTGTTGGTTTGGGTTGCTGTCGGTGTGAACATTCTCTTGTTTATTGTAGCTCTAATGATTGTTCAAACAAGTATGGCAGGTCCGAAGAAGAAGAAGGCTGGCGAAGAAGATGATGAGGATTGGATGTCAGAATTCATCGGAACAAGTCAAGATTTGGATATGGATGCCATCACAGGAACAGGTTCTGCAACTGAACCTGAGGATGAGGAAAAGAAGGAAGAAGAATCTGAACCGGAACCAGAGGCAGATGAGGATGATCCGTTTGCAGTCAATCTCGTAAAACGCAAAACACGTCGCAAACCGAAAGAAGTTGTCGAAGAAGTCGATGAAGATGAAGCAGAAGGCATCTTTTGGGCTGATGACGATGATGAAGAGGACGAGGAAGAAGAGGAAGAAGAACCAGCTCCACGCAAGCGGCCAGTCCGCAAGCGACCTGCTCGAAAAGCTCCGACTCGCAAACGTCCTGTTCGCCGCAAGAGTAACGACGATTGATGCGAATCAAGGTGAGAAATGATGTCTGAACTTGTTGCTGAATCAAAGTACGATAGTTTACTCGATTCTTTTAGTCCGCTAAAGAATCAACTGAATTGGCTCTTACTGGCAGTACCTGTGACTCTGTTTTTCAATTTTCAAGGGAACGTAGAAATGACCTTCTTATTCTCAATGATTTCAATCATGCCGCTGGCTTTCCTCATGGGTCATGCTACGGAAGAGATTGCTCTACGGGCGGGTGAGAATCTAGGAGGATTACTCAATGCAACCTTTGGAAATGCTGTGGAAATTATCATCGCAAGTCTCGCTATCTACACGGCGTTCAGCGAACCCGATCAAGCCGAGACAATGATCGTGCTTGTTCAAGCATCATTGATTGGTTCAATTCTCGGTAATTTACTCCTTGTTCTTGGTTTAGCTCTGCTTTGGGGAGGGATCAAATTCAAGATTCAATCGTTTAATCAATCAGCACTTTCCATGAACGGTAGTTTGCTTCTCTTGGCAGTACTCGCCCTCATTATCCCAGCCGCAGCACATCATACAGGTTCCAACGTTACCGATGAAAACGTCCTCGAGTTGTCTCGTTATGCTTCCTTAGCTCTCCTGGCAATGTATGGCCTATCCCTCTTCTTCCAGTTGAAAACTCATTCTGATATTTTCAATTCTTCAGAGGATTCATCTCACCATGAAGAGCCAAAAATGTCGATAAAGAATGCATGGACTCTTCTGATTATTGCCACTGTTATGGTTGGATACATGGCCGAATTACTGGTTCACAGTGTTGACGATGCAGCAAGCGAATGGGGAATGCCAACACTCTTCATCGGCGTGATTCTCCTTCCGTTCTTTGGTAATGCTGCTGAGCATTTTACCGCTGTTATCGTTGCAGGAAAAGACAAGATGGATCTATCTCTCGCTATTGCAATTGGCTCAAGCGTTCAGATCGCAGTATTCGTCGCTCCTTTGATGGTTCTTTTCGCTTGGATATTGGACGTTGGGCTCTCTTTGGAATTCGGCCTTCTTGAAACTGCAGCGACGTTCATGGGCGTTCTCGTGGCCAACTTTATTCTAAACGATGGTAAGACGAATTGGCTTGAAGGGGCGATGTTACTTGCATGTTATGTCATCTTAGCCCTTTCTTTCTTTCTCATTCCATTTGAAGTCGGGGCTTGATTATGGCATTACTCGGAAGAGGAAAATTTGGAGTAGGATTGACCGGCTTTGCAATTCTTTTTCTTGTTGCTGGAATGATTGGTTTTACCTTTGAAGGAGAAGTCGAAGGCGTTCCAACCCCCAATGCTCCCAATCAAGCGTTTTTTTCAGATGAGCCATTACCGAGTAATCCTCTCATTGGTATTCTTTCAACTGAAATCACATTGACATGGGATCGTGATGATGTCTGGATCGGTATTGTCGACGAGGATGAAAAGAATCGTTGTAAAGACGTCCCTTCATGGTTTTCTGACGATTCTGATTGTAATGGAGTATCGTTAAATTTTGAAGCAGGTGAGGCGGATGCAAACGCTGATACAGGTTTCACTTGGGAAATGGAATCAGGAACTTATTTTGCTGCCTTGGGTGCAAAGGATGGTGCTTTACCAGCAGGTGCTGAAGTCAATATTGACTATGAAGCACACATTGGTCATTCATTGTTGAGCGTTGTAGTTTCGATGTTCGTTCTTGGAATCGGTGCGACACTGATTTACTATGGCCGAGATTGATTATTCAATTCCTTCATAATACGTGCTAACTGCAGAATCGAGTTCTTCGATGGTAGCTCTTTCATCAACGGTTTTTGTTTCTCCATTGAGCCGTAATGCCTGTCCATTAACCCACACGTCCAGACAGTCGCCGCCATTGTAAACGAGGTTGGCAAGATGTCGATTATTTGAACGGCCAAGCGGATGCATTCGAATATCATCAAGATTCCAAGCAACCCAATCTTTACTTCCCTTAGTTGCAATATTGAAAATATCTTTTGCAGGGAGCAATGTTGAATCCCAGTGATCGTGGCGTTGTACAAGACTTGCTAAGCGAGCCTCATGGAGTAAATTAAGCCCATTCCCACTCGATGCAGCGCCGTCTGTACCGATTCTCATATCGACTCCTGCATCTCTGTAGGGCGGATACGAAAGGGTACCGCCACAGGCTAATTTCATGTTTGAAGATGGGCAATGAACCGCAGTTACATCGTAGTCAGCCATCATTCTGATTTCATTTTTCTTAACCCAAGAAGCATGAGCAAAAATTGTTCCGGGTTGAATAAAATCAATCGATTGCAAATATTCAACAGGATACATTCCAGTTTTTTCTTTACATTCAGCGACTTCCTTTCGGGTTTCACTTACGTGGATATGAAGGCGCCCATTCCTCTTTTCAGCAAGTTCACTTGCTCTTCGTAGAGTATCCTCGGAGCAAAGGTAGATTGAATGAGTTGCAATAGCATACTGTACAAGATCGTCTTCAGAATTGTTACCGATCAAACCATCGAGTTCAGCTAATGCAGATTGTGCATTTTCATGCGAAGGAAGCGCAGCATCACTAACAGGTCCACCACAAAGCCCCCTTAATCCAGCTTTTTCCAAGACATTACCTGTTACGGCGGGGAAGAAATACATGTCAGCAGCGAAAGTAGAACCGGTACGTATCATTTCAGCAGCAGCAGCCTGAGCGCCGATTCGAACGAATTCCGGGGTAATCTTCGCTTCAGTTGGAAATATAGCCTCATCGAGCCATCGGTGAAGTGGAAAACCATCACTAAAGTCACGGGCATTCAATTGCATTGCGAGATGCGTATGCCAATTCTGTAAAGATCGAGTAATGACTCGGTTCGACCCATCAATATCTTCGAGAACGTCCTCATCACCGATTGATTCAGACCATGTTCCGTCCTTGTGGAGTAGGAAATCTCCAACATGTTTGGCGAAGTGATCGTCGTACAAAACCGCGTTACGATAACGAACGGCAGCATCATCGCCCATGGCCTTCCCTAGTTGTGCTTCTTCATGAGCCTAGTGCTTGAATCGGCAATAGCATGTTCAGCATTCACGCCCTATTCATCTTGAATAAGTGGCGTAATTTCCAACTGGTATCGTTGAGCACTGATCTCAAGTGCTTCAATTCCAGGAAGCGTTCTACCTGCAATGTAATCCAAACAAGCACCACCGCCAGTGGAAACGTGTCCCATTTTATCTGCAAGACCGCGCTTACTCACTAATGTAGCGGTATGTCCTCCGCCCATGACTGCATATCCATTTGATTCTGCACAGGCGTTGAGCATTTCGATTGTCCCCAAGGCGAAGTCAGGCAATTCAAAGACTCCAGCAGGGCCGTTTAGAATGATGGTCCCTGCGCTCTTAATTCGCGAAGATAAGGCGAAAATCGATGCAAGTCCCATGTCGAAAAGTGGGGCATGGATTGGTAAATTTTCGACCTTGATATCGATTCGATTTTCTTCCACATTCGCAGCAACATCAGTTGGTAACACAATCTTGTCTCCATGTTGTTCAAGCAAAGCTGTTGCCGACTCAACCGTCGATTCCCAAGCGCCCTGTAATTCATTTTGCAGGAATGAAACGTTTCCTTCTCCGATATTATTTCCCGAAAGGTGAATGGCGAGGTTCGCAACTCCACCAGTAAACCAGACTTCGTCAGCAATATTATTCTCAAGCATATTATGTGCTACTTCGATACTGTCATCGACTTTGATGCCGCCGAGAACCGCAATACAAGGCCGCATTGGAGATTCAAGCGCTTGATCGATTTGTCGAATTTCGTGTGCCATTAACTCTCCAGCAACACATGGCAAATGGTGTGTAAAACCAACGATGCTTGGACTTGAACGATGAGCGCATGCAAACGCATCGTTCACGAATACGTCAGCAACACTTGCTAAATCTTGAACGAGTTG
>DAKQ01000152.1:6169-7838 GCA_002496635.1 Euryarchaeota archaeon UBA82
TTGTTCAACATGAGAATATCTCCCATCTTCATCTCCTCAATAGCTTCCATTGCTTTTGAGCCATGAATGTCATCAACCCAACGAATTGAACGTCCCAATAATCGTCCAAGTTCACGAGCGTGACCAAGTGTACTGGTGAAATCGTTCTTTCCCGGTCTGGATTGATGAGCAATAAGAACAGTTTTTGACTTTGACAATCGATTCAACGTTGGAAGAATGGCGCGAATTCTGGTATCATCAAGAAACGACTTGGTTGCAGGATCAAGAGGGCTGTTGATATCAACGCGCAAGAGCACAGTCTTGCCTTCGACGTTGATATTGTCCAATGTTAGGACGTTCGCCATGGTTCTTCCAAGTGAACCCAGTTTTTGAGTGATGTGCTGATGAAATTGAATTTAGTCACAATGCAGAGAGTTGTGAGCCCATTCTCTTGGTGATTTGGATGACAAGGGAACCTACTGGATTGAATGGCCAGCGGGTTCAGGAACTTGGCACTACAGATATGCTCCTAGCGAAACGTGGACTGTTTGGGACAGTTGATTCGTTTCCAAATCATTCTTGGTTTTTCGTCCTAGGCTTGAAAACGCGCGTCCGTTGCATATGTTTGGCGCGAAAGGTCATAACCGAGACGAACCCGTTGCTTTGCAATGGGTGGCGAGAAGCCGAAAAAAGAAGGATTCGATGGTGCTCGGCAACGCGCGAAAACATCGACTTCAGCATTTGGCGTCTCCCGAAGAGAAAGCCACGATGCTTCAACCTATTACAACAGTCGAATCAACAAAGGAATCGCTTCACAGAGAGATGTTGGTGAGCCGCAAGACTTGCCAGAAACGTTCCATAATGTTGTTTTAATTGGTGACGCAAGAGAGAACCCATTGCCAGATAATTGTGTGCAATTGGTAGTAACCTCCCCGCCTTACAATGCTTCAAAGGCCTATGATGAAGATTTAACTCTCGATGAATATCTGGAACTGTTGCATCAGGTCTTTGCAGAATGTTATCGAGTACTCTCGCCTGGTGGAAGAATGGTTGTTAACGTAGCAAATCTTGGCAGAAAACCGTACATTCCTCTTTCAACACACATCAATAGCATGATGATTGAATTGGGCTTCCTCATGCGTGGAGAGATCATCTGGGATAAATCGGCAAGCGCAGGTTCTTCTTGTGCATGGGGTTCTTTCCAGAGTGCTTCCAATCCCTGCTTACGAGATATTCATGAGTATCTTCTCGTATTCTCCAAAGGTGATTACAAACTTCCTCGTTCAAAGAAAGAGCGAGCAGAAGGACGTATCGATACAATCGAAAAGCGAGATTTCATTGAACAAACCAAATCCATCTGGAGATTTGCAACAGAACGGGCAAGTCGGGTCAACCATCCAGCTCCGTTCCCAGTTGAATTGCCTCGTCGTTGCATTGAGATGTACACCTTTGCCGGTGATGTTGTGTTCGACCCATTCAATGGCTCAGGGACGACCTGTGTAGCTGCAAAACAATCTGGAAGAGTGTTTGTAGGAATGGATCTTTCCGAAGAGTATTGTGCAATAGCAGATGAGCGAATTATGAATGCAGAGCCAGCACAAATACCAGAAGTTGAAAACTCCTCTTCATAGACAAATGAAGCGCAGTGGTTTTGAATAACCAACGAGAAGACCCAACATGGCCGATTGGG
>DAKQ01000080.1:0-4667 GCA_002496635.1 Euryarchaeota archaeon UBA82
GCCCCTATCGCAAGAGAGGTTGGTGAGCGAATATTTGCCTCAGGAGTTGCTCCTGATTTTAGAGCAAGGCCAGTCCGCTGTCTACGGTCTCTGGGCAGATCTTCTGCGCGAAGTAACTCGACATTACTTCCTTCCAAGACTAAAGCAGAACTCTTGTATGTCAGCCAGTTTCCATCTTCGCGCGTTATGAATGACCAGCCAGCACCAGATGAAATTGAATCTATCAGGAAATCGGGAGGAGTAGAGAGGTTCGATAGTTTTCCACCGAGTTCAATCTCTGCTAAATATTCTGCGACGGGCGTTGAGTTTCCAGCAGATTCATCGTGTTTCGTATCGAATAATATCGCAGAATTACACGTGGACAATAATGATTTGAATACATGGCGTCCACGACGAATCGGATGATCTGAATCATTTAATCCCAATTGAACTCTTACAGCATCATCAATCCAGGGCACTCTGGGGGGTTTCATCGACCATGATTCGGAATCGATACCAACGAACATTACAATGTCAGCATGCACCCCATATGCTTGTTCTGGCGTACATATCTGTACATCACAATTACGAATTCGAGCCGGTGGAAGTTTGGTTTGATTTGCTGATAGTTTACAAATATCAAGGAAATCGACGTCCGAATCGTATTGTGTTATTGAGTCAATCGTTTGAATCCAAGACTGCAATCCTCCAATCGAGTGATCATAGGTCGAAGTACGGTTGAATAGTTGCCCCCATTCGCATGCCTTTAGAAGATCAGCAAGAACCTCTCTATGGTTAGAGTTCATCTTTGGGAGTGGAAGTTCAACACCACTCGAGGTACTAATCAAAGGTTCTTGTATGAACATTTGTGCCTCTGAATCTAAGAATGGAGCCCAGACTCTTGCAAGGGAATAAAGCCACCATCTTGTTTCCTCTATGGCCTGTTCTTCTGCATCTTTACGGTAAGGTTCTGAAGATGTAGGAGTTGCCACCGATAACGACCCAAGCCAGCGGAAAAGCGCTCCATTTCCTCCTATTACATGGAAACTTCTCCCTATGTTTTCCAATACATCGAGATTTGGTTTGGGCTTCCAATTTTCATTTACTGGGTGGGGCAAATCAGCAAGAAGATGTGAAATAATTGGAAATGCTTGCGATTGAATGATGTCAAACAACTTATTGCCAGACCAAGCATCTTGGCCGTCGGCGATTGAAAGGAAGCGTAGTACTGCTTGAACTGCTGAAGTTGAACCGACAGTTTCAGTACCTGCATCGCAATCTAAGCCTATCTGCTTGAGTCTGCGTTTCCAAACGCTTCTCCTGTTTTGATCTGCATCAATAACCAGAATTTTGCCAAGGTGATATTGTCGATAAATACGGATTGCAGATAAAGCTGCATCGAGAACTTGGGATGCCTGGTCAAAGGATACGAGGTGAATTCCTTCGGTCCTAATGTCATCTTCAAGCATAAGAGAAAGTGTATGTTTTGGAACCCAGTTGGGCACCTCCTCTTCTGATTTTACGTATTTGATTTCATCATCGATATAAGCCCCATGCAGGCCTAGACGAAAGGACCCAGGCACACACAAATGATGGATTGGAACTCTTGAGGCTAAAGCGGTCAAAAACGTCTTTTCATTGCTGTAGAAATCAGGAGGATGATTGAGTAAAAGAATACCTTCCACGGTCGATAAGGAATATGGAATTTGGATGTCAGAATCTAAAAGTGCGTTTGTTAACTCTTCCATGACATGATGTTCATGAAGGAGATTTGATTTCTTAAACGAAGAGAGAAGACGATCTGCCTCTGATACGCCTGGATCATCCTCCCATTTTGAGATAATGTCATGCCTTGTAGAGAAACGATGCAGTTGAAGTAATCGCTCGGTTTTCGACAAAGACCACTTTCGAGAGGCATCCGGATGCATTCTTGGGAATCTAAATTCGGAGGCAGCATGAGAGAATAGTTTGTTGACTTGAACAATCCCCACTGTAGATCTTGGGACTATGACTGGAAACCTGAAGTCCATTTGAAGTGATGTGCAAAGGCGATTTAGTGTTGTATGGCGGCTCGAATCAATTGCTCCGCAGACGGTGCTTATGTGCTTCAATACTTCTTCTCGAACGGTTTCATTCGGATAGATGATCATGAGATTATTTGTTCCGCCCTCAAGGTGCTGTAGGAGCCATTGAGGGACTAAAGTAGATGCAGAGCACGCTTCAACAGTAACGTTCTGCGCCATCTTTCTCCCCCAGTTCTTTACAAGGATACCGAGGGTATAAAAGGAAACTCATCTGATTTTGTTATTTTTTGCTCCTTGCGGAAAGAGTTGGGAGTCGGTTTCACTTTCCTACACCCCACTAATATTGAACAAGAATAATTCTTGTTTTGCCTGAACCCCAACATGAATCGTCACATTTAAATAGGTCGCAGAGCATAGATGTAATCCTGCCAAGCGATATTGCGCCGATAGCCATAACTCATGGCTTTAATTTGCGCAATCTTGTTACGGTAAAAGGGAAGAAGAAGGTGATATAATGACTGAAAAATGCGAAGAATGTGGAAGTAACGACATGAAAATGAACATTGCACGGGGCGAACTCGAATGCAATGAATGTGGGCTGGTGGCTGAGCACCAAGTCTCTACCAACCAAAATGACAATGCGGGAGCTATCTGGGGAGAAAACAGTTTCAACACTCCTACCACCAGAGTTACCAAGATTAAGACTGGTAATAAGGGCAACGGTTTGGGCTCCTACATTGGAACTCAAAAAGAAGCGAAAGGGAAGTGGAAGATTCTGCGAAACATCGCTGCTCGAGATGCGAAAGATTGCCACCCAATGGTACAAGCAACTATGGATGCTGCAGTAAAACTCAGTGGAACCGAGAATGCGATGAAGGCTAAGGCCGCCATTACTCGTGCCACATTGCCTGTCGATGATGAGGAAGCCTTGGCTAGCATGAAGAAGGTTGCTAAAGGAGAGGAAGTCATTCTGCCAAAGAATTCTGTTTGTAGAATGAAGACAAGAGGAGCTGATACAGGCCACAACGAAAGATTGCTCGCTCTTGGTTGCCTTCGAGTTTACCAGGCAAGATGGGGTGGAATGAGTATCGATTGGGCGGCAATGCTCGAGAACACTGGAATTACAATGAAGCAAGTTATCGATGCATCCAAGATCATCGAGAAGTACTTTTCAATTTGTGAAAAGGTTGAACTCGATGGTAAGAAGCTTATTGCTCCTGCAAACGACCGAAGAGAAGTTGCGCTCGCAAACAGGGCTGAGGAAATCAGAATCATGAAACAACGACTGAGAAACGTCGTCACAGATTTGGAAAAGAGCCTCCAAGACAAACTCATGGAAGATTTGAATCAAAGACTTTTCAAATTGGGCGAGCCAACAATGTCTGAATCTCCTATACCTAACGTGCCTGCTCGAATCTTGTGTTCAATGCTTTTCCAGATGTCATGCATGAAATTCGGTGTTGCTGAAAGTAGATTGACTGCAATTGCTGGTGCTGCAGACAAAACCAGAAATGCGATTAAGTCTCGACTGGCGAAGCTGATTGATGCCATCGATGCTGGCCAAATCTACGACAATGGTGCATTCGACATCTCACTATGACGCTTGAATACGTTGTATCTTTAAGCAGAATGGCTTGGTTCAATCATGGCACGCATTCGCGTAACTGCGCTCGCAATCATCTTTGCTCTGTCTTTACTCGGCCCTACTGAAGCGGCAGAGATTGAAGAACTTGATTCTGGCATGGTATTTGGGGGACTTCACGTCCTTGCAAATGAAACCATTGCCTTGAACAGCTCATTGGACGATCTCCCTACAATTGCTGAAGATTATACCGCAACGTGGTGTGGCCAGTGTTTAGTCGTGGAAGAGGCTCTAGAAAATGTTGCATCCACCTCAAACATGCAGGTTTATTCGATTCACAGAAACATCAACGATCCAGAAGATCCATTGGGTTCTGAAGCAGTGGATGCTCAATTCCGAGACCGTTATGACCCATATCTACCATGGAAACCCCCAATTGTGGGCTTTAATGGGACATATGCAATATCTGGGAATGTCCCCGTAGGGTCTTCATTAGAGACAGATTATTCAGAACAGGCAGCGAAATCTCTGAATCTGGGCCCTGGTTTTGTTACCTTTGCATGGACGCCTACGGGAACGAACTCTGGGACTGTTTCTTGGAGTATCGAACAATCCACCGATTCCTCGTTCAATGTCTCCTTGTGGGTAGTTGAAAAGGTCGGAACATTTGTTGATGGTACGAATGGAAAAGAAGACTATCCGCACATCGTGCGAGAAATTATCCACCTGGGCCTTATCAATTCAACAGGGTTCAATCAAGGCACTGAATCAATCGCTTACGCAGATGCGTATGATGGAAATGATCTGGAGGTCCATCTTATGTTCCACGAAATCGTAGAAGAAGTCGACAATGCTTCAGAAGAAGATGAGGACGAGTTTCTCGACTTTTCAAGTATCCTTATCTCACTCTCTGTCGTAATTATTGCCGTGATAGGAATCGCTTCTTTTCTGATAATGAAGAAAGATTCTACTCAGGCAACTGATGAAGGAGTCCCAACTCAAGTAGCCACAACTGAACCAACAATACTCAATGAATGGACGGATGAAAAGGGCCACACCTGGAGAAAAATGAGCGATGGCAG
>DAKQ01000080.1:4989-6591 GCA_002496635.1 Euryarchaeota archaeon UBA82
ATGGTGGAATGGAACGGATTGGCAAGAAGTCTGATCCAATCAATAATGATCGACTAAGTTTGCATGTAACCTCTGATCAACTTCTGGCATTCTATCGGGTGGTCGGCCAACCTCTAAGAAGCGAATGACATAGTTTTCAATATTGAAAAATCCAAGTTCCTGTTCGAGCGGTTCTAAGAGGGTGCGGAGCTCTTGCCTTGGATTTGCAATTGGAAAATCTCGTCGAACAAACACCTGATCGCCATTAAGTCGACGGGAGTAATGGTACCCAAGAATCTCTAAGAAGCGAATTATTGCATCTTCTTCTTGGGCAGTTCGAATTGTTACTCGAAGCCCGCATCCTTGGAATCGTAACACGCCTCTAACACCACCAACGGATACATGGTTTCCAATAGGCTGTAAGGAGAGAGCTTCCCAGACAAGTGGCATTGTGCGATACCATCTGTGAAATTGCCCTTCTCCTTCTCGGATTTCTTCTGCAGGCTCTTGTTCTACATTTTCTAGAACATCCTCTACTTCCGCTGGTGGATCTTCCATGATAACTAACCGTCTTCCATCTTGTCTATTTCCCCAATTGAATCGAGCGAAATCAATCCCGCCAAATTCAATATCGTCGTGCTCAAACATACTATCCCTTATTGACGGTGGTCGAATTCTCCAATCGTTTACAAAGACGGTGTCGGAAATTGTCTGGAGACCATCTAATTCGGCTGGGTTGAGCAGTTTATTGAGATCTCGATTTCCTCCAAACATCATGAAATCGGGGAGCATTCCGCGACTACTAGAATAGAATGCTTTAGGCGAAAGTCGAGACGTCGATTGAGGTTCGCCTTGCGGCTCATTCGAGCGAAGATGCATCATTAAACTGTTCACCTTTTCAGCAGTAATGGCGTCTGAAATGAGTGAAAGAACAACAATTGCGATGGTATCCCCAATTGGAATATCTCGATGGTAGCGGCCTGTATGAATACACAAGGAATGCGGGGAGGTGAAACCAAGACGTACTCCATGAATTTTGAATGGAGCTCTGTGTGCGCCAGATTCTAATCTGATTTCGTAGAAGTGTCCAATCATCCCACGAACAAGAATACGATCGCCTTCTACCCAAGTATCATTTGGGAATTGATCTAAAACACCACGAAGAAATTGCATTGATTTTACAAACGGAGGGCTTAGTTTCTCTTGTATCTCGTAAGCAGAAGACCAATTCATTTGGGTTGCAATAAGCATCTCCCCTTCTCGAGATTCGTGAGGAGAACTGCACCAAGATACCAAACCTGCAAGCAATCCAGGACTTGGCGGAATCGGTGCTCTCCTCGTCGATCCTTTCTTTGTCATCGCTCTAAAACACAGCTCTCCTTTTGTGCTCAATGCTATCGGCGAAGGCACATTTTTGTGCTCGTTCAAATCGTTTAATTTACCCCAGCGGCGAGCCCATGGCCATTCTGCATCAAGGAGAATATTGTTTGAGCCATCTCGAAGAAATCGTTTTGAGAGTTTCATTCGTTGGCGTGGGCGCCTGTTCGATCCAAGACGTTCGATTAGGGCCCTTGCCCAATGATGATCTGCGAGTGGATTTAATCCGAGTTTCCTCTTGTGTTC
>DAKQ01000072.1:0-580 GCA_002496635.1 Euryarchaeota archaeon UBA82
GAGCCGATTAAGTCCGTAGAGAAAGGAACCTATGATATTCTTGAACTAGGTGTCTTCGTATCGATTCGTTCTTCGAACAACATCCAGATGTTCCAAAACGACACCTCTGCTCGTGTAACTCCAGCACCATATATGCCTGCATCATTAGCAGAACCGAATTGCCATACATTTGAGATAGATGTGCAAAAGAATTTTGATTCAGGTGATCTTGTATTCTCTACACCAGGAACAACAGAAAATGAAGATAATTGGACCATCGACGTCATCTTCCCGACTGGCTTGCCTCTCAACCCAGACGGCGTTTCACGATCTTGGATTATTCTCAATGGAGATGAATCAAGAACTCATGAGGTCAAGGTCAAGATATGTGCTCCAGATGATTCTATTGCAGGGCTCGGAAAGGCGGTAACATTGAAAGCAAATCTGAAGGGTTACCCTAAGATCTCTGCATCAAAGATTCTCCAAGTCGATATCAACCACGTTTACAAACTTGATACATCCATTGATTTGGGAGCAAACACGGACATGACCGTCAATCCAGGCGATTCAATCACACTTCCAACAACTGTCATGAATGAAG
>DAKQ01000072.1:870-1100 GCA_002496635.1 Euryarchaeota archaeon UBA82
TTCCAACAACTGTCATGAATGAAGGAAACGGTCCAGACCGATTTGACTACACACTCGCTCGTGTTACCGATTCATCTGGCGTTGATGTCATTTGGGATATTGAAGTGCCAAGAAACACCCTCGTCGAACTCGACGTAGGATCAGAGCAATTGTTCGAGGTTCTGATGAATGTTCCTCAGCAAGTACCCGCAGGAGAATACACTGTTGTATTCAACACATACTCTGAACAA
>DAKQ01000072.1:1396-22882 GCA_002496635.1 Euryarchaeota archaeon UBA82
GTATTCAACACATACTCTGAACAATCCTATCCTGATGCATCAGGCCGCATGACACGATTGCGGGATGTTACAACGTTACAGGTAACTGTGAACGAATTCTATGACATGCAAATCTCAATGGATCCGACAGTTGAAAACGATGTGAAAACCACTGCGCCAGGACGTATTGTTCGATTCGTTGTTAACATTACAAATGCAGGAAACGTTCCAGACGTTCCAACACTGGATAACCACACCTCGACCAAAACAGGGTCGGATCTTGTGTGGACCGAAACCCCTGGAATGGGAACTCTTGACGGATGGGGCGTATCATGGAAGATCCTGCGACAAGTAGGACTTGACCTAGAGAGCGAAGAAGATTGTGTTGTCACAGAGTCAACATCAAGCTCCTTCCCAGAAGACAGTTGTGTCTATCTCCAAGACATCGATGAATGGCGACTTCCTGAGATGGCTCCTTACGAAACCTACACTATGGTTGCAATTGTTTCCATTGATCCAGGCGCACAACTTCTAACAAGAAGCCTTGGATTGAAGGTAGTTTCAATGATGGGCGGTATGGAAGATGGTGGAGATCACGATGAAAGTGCTGCATGGGACGGAGATAGCCTTGATACGAATGAAAAGATAGTCACAGTAAGCCTCCGTGCTCCTGACTTAGTTGTCAGACTTGCTGCTACAGACAAGACATCAGCAGATGTAGGCGAATCTATACCAATCAGAATTGAAATTGTAAACACTGGAAATGTCCATGCTACAAACATTGAAGTTATTCTTTGTGAATATGATGATGACGACATGAAGGATACAATTCGTAAGAACAACAACATGTGCGATGAAGACAGCATTGTCATGCGACAAGAGATTGGAGCAATCGACAAGCCTGATGATTCACAGAAAGATGGGCGTGTTGTTGAATTGTACATGCTTTACCCAGTTACTGCTGGTACCAAGAACGTGTACGTGGTTGTTGACCCAGGTAACAATATCGTCGAAGCAAGCGAAGGAAACAACGTTCTTCGTATCTCGAATGAACTTGGATCTTCTAATCCGTTCCTCGATGTTGCAGGAGAAGTTGCTGGAAAGATAGCACTTCCAACAATGATTGTTCTTCTCACCTTTGCTCTCTTCGGTGTTCTCTTCCTTGTCGGAAAGGGACGCAGAGCAGATGTAAAAGACCGAATAGCAGAACAATCTTCTCTGATGTCTGTACTTGGCTCAGAAGACTCTGATTGAAGTCTAACCTAGCCACCAGCGAAGAGAGGAGTTGTCGCTAATGGCGACAACTTCACCAGACCTGTCCGAGCGTTGCCTTTCAACCAATTCTCGTACACGTGTCATGACGGCAGAGATATCTTTCTCAGAAAGCTGCAATTCTTTTGCCATCAAGCCAAGATCTGGCTGTATCCTTGGAGTTTCAACGAGAGCGTGTACCATTGTCCGCTGTGAGTAGTTTTCGAAATCAGAATCGACTGCAGCAGAGATACGCCCTCGAATCTGTTGATGTAAGGCGATTAAAGCATCTCGTTGTCGATCTAATGCTTCGAGTTGAACATTGAGTTGATCAAGATGGAGAACGCCTTCAGTGACGCTAATCTTTTTCCGTCCACTGACTTGTTCTGCGATTGGTACAACCTCGGAAGGTAATTTTGAACTCAACCGAAGAGGCCCTCCGGAAGGAAGTTTTCTTTTTTCTATCTTGAAGAGATCAGGGCCAAGGTCAATCCGTAATGAAAAAGCCTCCTGGACTCGAAAAATAGTTCTTGGAGGTCCTCCCTTTTCACTTGCAACCCGCATCTTTTCGACGAATCCTCCGTTCTCTAATTCTCTCAAATTCTTCTTGATAGCCTGCTGACTGATTCCAATAAGTTCAGCCAACTGCATAGGATAATGAGGCTCTCGAACAAGGCGCTCGAGAATCAATCTGCGGGTCTTATTCTGAAGAAGATTCAATGTTTTATCGAGGTCACCCATACTACTCAACCTGTAGTTACGTAGCGCCCCCCTCATTTGAACTCGTCGAAAATTTCAGAGGCGAAATCAGTCTTCGTCCCAAGATTGCCAATCTTGGTTCTCTGCTTTGGGTATCTTTCTACTTGTTTTTTCTACTTCAACCCGAGCCTGTTTAATCGGCTTACTTGCTACAACCGAACTTCCAGGGGAAGTGGGGAATGGATCTGGAACAGTTTCTTCTTCAGGAGTTGATGCAGAGTCTACATCTCCTCTCATCAGTGCATAGACTTGTTCTGTAGTCAGCATACTTCCAGCAGCAACATGTTGCTGTCCACCCATCTGAGTCTGCGGAGAGGAATCCTTCTGGCCCACATATTCTCCTGTTCGAATATCGAAATCAAGACCATCGATCGTGTCGTCCCTTTGTTGATTAAGCTGTGTTTGCACGTTATCAGGAGTATAATCTGTAAGTGGCATGAGGTTACCATCAGGCCCTACAACAACCATGACATTCTTCTTTCGATTCTGCGAGAAGGCTAAGAGCACTCCAGATAAGGGGAGTAAGAGAATTCCGAGGCAACACAACAAGCCTCCGGTAAGGAGGGATGTCGACGAAAGAACACCATCTTCCATGCTATCTATGGATGTAAACCAAATCGTTTCGTTTCCACATTCGCCAGCACATTCAACTTCGAGAATGTATTCTCCTTTGTCAACAATAATCCACGTCCCAAGAGTATCAAATGCCTGTCCATCGCTTGACATTGCTTCCCAATCGAGTTTACATTTAGATTCCTTTAGCGGCTCTTTAATTAGAGAGACCTCAAGTTCAGAAAGAGTCACGTTACCATCGAATCCAGTCCCATAAGCACGGTAGCAACCAGCATCATCTACTACGATGAGTGTCTGTGGATCTGTTTCTGAGTTTATGACTGCAATGTTGTTGTTACGCGGATCTAGTAACTCGTCTACTGTATCCATTTGAGAAAGGAGGAGGACACTGCCAAGAACCAAACTGACTAATGATGCAATCAAGATTCGGAAGGGCCAACGGCTCTTCTTCTGTTCCTCCATATTCATGTCGAAGCACCACTCCTCAAAGAAGGCTCGCTTTTTGAATCAGTTTAAACCGAGTTCTGCTAATTTCTCAGGCAAGTATGTATCAGTAACGAAATCTAGACCATACTTTGCTAACGATTGCTGTTCAGCCTTTTTTCCAATTTCAAGCATCATATTGATTTGTTCTTGCCACCAGCCATCTGCAAACCGAGGGTCGCTTAATTCAGCATTCAACGCTTCTATGTCTTTCTTTGAGAGATCATCACTTGGTAAATCGTAGGCGAGAATATCGTCTGCAGTAATCCCCAGATATGTCGATGAAGGAGTTGCAAGATATTCTGATATGTGTGCTGTCTTAATAGCACCATAAGCGATTGAGGCAAAGATTCTGAAAGACCACGGATCACCGTCAAGGAAGACGACTACAGGCAGATCCCATTCTTCACTCATTCTCTTCATGATTCTTCGAGTTGAACGTGCAGGCTGTCCTTTCAAATGGAGTAATGCACAATCGAAATCCTCATCAAAACCATTCTCAACCAAACGATCAAACATACCACCTGTCTCGATTGCCATGATAAATTTGATATCATGCTCCAAGAATTCAATCTTCTCTTTCTCGACATTGTATGGGACACCATAACCACTGTCTCCGACATCATCTCTTGCATTGATTCGCATCCACTGACCACGGCGATTTCGTTCACGTAAGGTGATGTTCCCAATCATTCTCGCACCGTCTTCTTCAGGACGAAGTTTGAAATCTTCTCGCAGACATCGTGTTACGATTTCTAAATCTTCAGCAAGGTTATTGCTCTCATTTTGGCCTTGGAATTTCCCGAGACCCCATCCTTCCGAAATATAGTACATTTCACGAAGCGTGGATGATTTACCGTCATCAATCATGCCTTCAATGAACTCAATGACGTGTAAAGCTCGAAGTAACTGCTTTGCAGAACCTAGGCTTGTAGCGTCACGAATGGTTTGCTTCTTTCCATACTTGTAAACTCCTAGTTTAGGATCAAATCCAATGTTATTCTTCGTTCGTACCGGCAGTGTCATTGTAGGGGGGTCGCCTTTGACAATACGGTCATACATTTCACGGACAACACCGTGTAGGGCCAATTTTGTTTCTTCAACAGATTTGCGTACAGCTACCATTAGTAATCACCTCCAAACAACGTCGTTTGTTTCGTTTCTCCAGAATCGGTATCTGGAATATCTTGTGTTTCAGTCGATGCTTCAATTTCAGGAACAACCTCCTCTTGAGAGGGGAGAGACTCTTCTTCATCAGAATCGCTTAGAACATCTTCAGCAAGGTTCTCTTGCTCAATGAATACTTCTTCTTGGCGGCGTATTTCTTCCAAGAGTTTCTCATCCATCTTGGTTGCACCAATGACTTCTTGAGATCCTCTGTAGAAGACATCAGTTTCATTCCAATCTCCCTTTTCGACATTATCAAGACTGTATGTAATGACAGTTTGAACTCCTGGTTGCAGAGTCTCAAGTTTCCAGGCCCATACGCCCGTTGCTTCCTTTCTCCCTCCGAGTTCATTTCCTACCATTTTCGCACCTTGTTTTTCAGGCCAAGTAACCAGTATTGTGTAGGAACGGGCTCGAGATGTGTAATTATACAGGACAATGTGAACATCTGTCTGCTTTGTTTCCTTATTCCATGTCGTCGTTGTTTCAGCAATGACTGCAGACATAATCTTCGTAATTGAAGCAGCCAAATCAGGCACTGGGAGCTGGAGTAGTGAAGCAGACTTCTCAGCAATTGCAGGAATAATATCGTTGATGAGTTCGAATTTTTCTCGTGTCTTACCCATCTTCTTCTTCTTTTCGAGATGCTTTCTCAAACCGCGACCCATTTCCAACATTGCTTTACGCCCTTCTTCCATAACGACCTCATTATCAGAGAGAGCCTCCTTTGCTTCAGAAGTAAACTGTACGTTTGTACTAGCAAGATGAACGAGAATGGCTGCAGGGCCCTTTGGCACCCCTCTTCCACCAGCCTGATCAAGTCCATATTGCCTCCAATCAACGCTTTCAATAGCCTTAGTCAATAAACAACCACCTTGCTGATACATAAGGGGGACGCGATTCGCAAATCGAAGAATCTCAACAGGCTTGTCCGCAGCCATACCTTCTCCAAAAATCAAACCAACTTCAATTTGGAATGGATTTCCTTGAGTGACACTTGGCGCCCGGGTCATCGTCGTTACAAATTTTGAATCAATTGTTTTTGAAAGGCCTTTCTTGATGAGTAATTCTTCGATTGGGGAAAGACATGATGTTGGTGGGTTAAGAAGCTTAACTGGCTTGCCTCGTAGCATCCGCTCTCCTTGAAATGCTTCCAGTAATGCACGGATCTGTTCGGCTTTGAGTGATTTTGGTTTCAACTTCTCTTCTAATTCTGCAACTTCACATAATTCTTTAGCAGCTCTTCCAGATACCCCTGAAAAATTTCTACGTAGAAACGTTGTCATTCTTGATTCAGAAGATTCTCCACATAGGCGTTGCAGCTGTCCAAGTTCGATTCCATTAGGATGTGGCTTGATTGCCTCTACGCGACCTGGCAACTTCTCAGTTACGCGTGGCCAGTGGTGTTTCTGGCCATCAGGGTCAATGAAAAGAATATCAGCGTGAGGATTGACAATGCTTGTCATGCGAAGATATTGCCAGACTGATTGACGTCCTTTCTGATATTTCGCTTTCATTCTGGTTCGAATTTTCAAACCATGAACTTTCTCACCCCAATCTACACGATCTTGATTGGACTTTACTGCCTTGTTTTTCCGTGTATCGAGACCAATATCAACAGCAACTGCCGTAGCTTCCTTGGCAATCTTTGATTCAACATGCGTAGGGTCACCAGTTGTCAGTTGGGAGTACATGACGACGCCAGTAATACCAATCCCCTGTTGCCCTCTTGACTGACGAATTGCGTGAAATCGAGATCCGAAAAGGAGTTGCCCGAATACTTTCTCTATGCTTGTACGAGGAATACCAGGGCCGTTGTCTTCAACATCAAGTTGGAGAATATCTTTTTTATTGTCCATTTTTGTAATTTGGACGACAATATCGGGGAGGATTCGAGCCTCTTCACAAGCATCCAAGGCATTGTCGACTGCTTCCTTAACAGCGGTTATGAGCGCTCTTGTGAGAGTATCAAAACCAAGGAAATGTTTGTTCTTTTCAAAGAATTCTGAAATAGCGACTTGCTTCTGATTTGCTGCCATCTTTTCTGCAATGCTCATATTGACACATCCGCCCCAGGTCCTCCTCCGTCAAAGACTTCGGGCCAGCAGGCATTCCCATACTATTGACGAGGCTACTTGATGTTTCGGCCAAATTTAACCCATCATTATCTGAATTTATGAATTTTTGAAACCTTCATTTGATTCTATTGGACGGTACTCGGCCATTCATCCTCATATCAAACTCATTCTGAACTTCTTCTTGTTTTAGTCTCTCTAGAGAAGGCTTCATCCAATATCTCCACCCAAGGCAAGCAAATATGATTGCAGTAGCAACATCCCAAATGTAATGCTGCTTAATGATCATTGTCGATACGACTAAGAGAAGCCAACAAATCAACAATGCTGAATGAAGCACCCTAGATTGAGTCGAATCAGGAGGGAACCAATATCGTAAAACAAAGACAACTTGCATACTCTGAACAATGTGAAGGGAAGGCCAAGAATTCCATGGGGTGTCAATAGCGTGCATCATTACGAACAAAGGCTCCCAAACAGTTCCTTCCGTATCCACGACGAGATGACGCAAATCGATTTCAACTGGGAGGAGAAAGAAAATAACGAAAACAATCCAACAAGATATTAGCATCATTTGATGGAAAATGACGTTCTGCCTCAACATAATGTCATTTCTACAGCCCAACCATGCAGATATGGGATAATAGAGATACAGCGTTAGATAGGGGACAATCATCCATGGCCAGAAAACCATGTCGAGGTCGTATTGGATTGATGGGTCAAATGCTGCCCAATCCCTCATCGATGTTAAACGGTTGATTATTGCATAAGGAATTGCATTGAGAAGAATCAATGTCCCGATAATGGCATATGAGATCCGTTTGCCATTCAAGGTTGAACGCTTCTTCCAGTGAGAGCGCCAAATCTTCCAAGGTTGAGACCCCCATGTTAAGGACATTATTTGTGGTCAAATACCTGAGACTGTAAATATTCTGTATAGAATCAGACATTACAATGCCTGTTCTTTCCAAGAACTAATCTGGCCAGTGAAAGCACTCATCGCCACCGTTAATGGACTTGCGAGATACAATTTTCCAGGCCCAGAACGGCCTTGGAAGTTACGATTGATTGCAGAGACAGTCACTTGCTCAGAGGTCATAGAAACCCCAGGGCCTGCGCCAATACAAGCGCCACATCCTGGGTCGATGAGATTGACTCCTACATCGAGGAAAAGCTGATGCCAACCCTTGGAAACTGCAACATCCTTGACAATTCCAGAACCATACTGAATGTAAAATTCAACACCATCTCGCACGGTGAGTCCAGAATCTTTCGCAGCCTGACAGACCTGAGCGTAATAGGCAACATCGTCAATTTTACCTGCAGTACAAGAGCCTCCATAGGCGATATCTATTGACACATCACCGAGTTCGTCGACGTATGCGCCATTTGTTGGATCGCTTGGGATTCCTTCGTCAGGATCTCCAGGATGTGCAACCATCGGGCGTATTGAAGAGAGGTCGATATGATGGACTCCTCCATGGTACACAGCACCTTCATCGGGTGCAACTGCGCGTTGTCTTTGTTGAATCATATTCAGATGAGGCATTTGGGTTTCCATCCAGTTGAAGAGGATGTCATCTGCTTCACAAATACCAGTTCTTGCAGAGCACTCAGTAGCCATGTTGCACAATGTTGCCCGTTCATCTGCTGATAGAGAGGTTAAGCCAGGCCCACCAAATTCCATTGATCGATTCAACGTCAGTTCTTTGCGAGCATGATCTGCAAGGATGAAGAGAATAACATCCTTTGCAGTACAACCTTCGCTTAACGCTCCTGAAAGCTCGAAACGGATTGATTCCGGAACTTTAACGAATGTAAATCCAGCAGAAACAAGGTTAGCATATTCAGTTGCTCCAACCCCCCAAGTCAATGCATTTGATGCGCCACCCATGCAGGTGTGGGAATCTGTGGCTTGGATAAAATCTGACACTTCAATGAATTCTTCGCGAGCGACTTGGTGACAAATTCCCGGAGATACGCCATCAACGGCAGAGTAATCTCGGACCCCTGTGTGCTTTTGGAATTCGTCTTGAAGTCTTCGTAAAGTTTTGATTTTGTCCATAAATGGAACGAATTTTGGATTGTGATGCGCATACAAGAGATGATCTTCAAAGACACCGAATTTCTTCGGATTCATGAGTTGGTAATCTTGCCCATATGTTTCCTGCAAGAATGTATGCACTTGGGCTGTGGTAAATTCATGGGAATAACCTCCCTGGACTTGGGCAATAACAGGGTCATCCGGTTGAACACACGCCCCTTCAGGTTGTCCGACAAGGTTGCGGGCAATGATTTTCTCAGCCATGGTCATTGGTCGATGTTCACTGGATAATTCGGGTAAGGAGAGCCGACCCTCCCTCAATCCCTTTGAAAATTCAAACAATCCTCCGGCCTCAAGAATAAGCGCTGTAACGTCGTCATACTGCTCAGTAAATTCCTTCAGTTGAAGAGTTTCACCGTTCTGGAGCCGCTGAAGCATCTCATGATTGCCCATTAATTGTCCAAGATTGATGTTGTTTCTCTCATGTATTGGTGCAAAGGATGCTGCGATTACGATTCGAATACCCGCCCACCGTTCACACTGAGCTGCGGTTTCCCGGCTCGAACCAGTTCCTTTTCGTTGACCTGATACAATGACTTCGAATCCACCATCGATCAATGCATTTTCATTGAAAACACGAATTCCATTCTGCATGAGGCCAGCATATGCATTCTTTGCAATCATTGCAGGTTCATGATCAAAACATACCCAAGCAGGCGTCATTACATCCGTATTGATGTCGTCAAGGAGGTCTTCGACATCCAAATCTTCCATACGAAGATTAAGACCCTCATACAACTGTTTTCGGATAAGATCGAGATCCTTCGTAAGGAACAGGACTCTTTTACCAGCCGTTAGAGAAACTTCACTTGCCATCCCTGCCATGCACATCTCCACTCTTCTCAGGAGGCTTTGGTGTTTAACCAATTCGTTGCTTGTGCCTCTAAAATCAAAGGCGGCTATAGGAAAAGGTTTAAAAAATACATGCCAATCGTTAAAATAACTGTTTCTAAATCTACATATGAGGTGGATAATATGGATGATCAGCAAGTTGAAGATATTGTAAAGTGCCCAGAATGCGGCAGCCGAAGCCTAACGCGAGACGAAACCCGTGGTGAAGTAACCTGTGACGATTGTGGTCTTGTACTCGAAGACAACGTTATCGATCAAGGCGCAGAATGGCGTGTTTTCTCTCCTGAACAAGGAGACCAAAGAGCACGTACTGGTGCACCAATGACCGTTATGCTCCACGACAAAGGTCTGTCCACAGATATTGATTGGCAAAACAAGGATTACTCTGGAAAGACCATCAATTCCCGTTACCGTTCCCAATTCTATCGAATGCGTAAGTGGCAAAAGAGAAGTCGAGTAAGCAATGCGACAGAGCGTAACCTTGCAATGGCACTAGCCGAACTTGATCGTATGGCAAGTCGACTTGAACTTCCTAAGACAGTTCGAGAAGCAGCAGCAGTCAATTACAAGAAAGCAGTCGATAAGAGACTCATTCGTGGTAGATCAATCGAAGGAGTTGCTGCGGCATCACTCTATGCTGCTTGCAGACAATGTGGTGTCCCAAGAACACTCGATGAAATTGGACAAGCTTCACGAACTGGCCGAAAAGAGATTGGTCGAACATACCGTTTCATGGTTCGTGAATTGAAGATGAAAATCATGCCAACCGGCCCAGAAGATTACATCTCAAGATTCTGTTCCGGACTTGGCCTCGACTCTGAAGTTGAAGCGAAAGCATATGAATTGATCAAGGCAGCTCAAGAAAAGGAATTGACGAGTGGCCGAGGACCTACTGGTATTGCAGCATCGATTATTTACATCGCTTCAGTCCTATGTGGTAAGCGTAGAACACAACGTGAAGTTGCTGAAGTCGCAGGCGTTACTGAAGTTACAATTCGTAACCGTTACAAGGAATTGATTCAGAATCTGAACATTGAACTTGACATCTGATCTGAAGAGGCTTCTCGATGAGTAAGAGTCGGGATATCATTGCGAAAGCCACGTTTCAAGTGGTTGCAACGCAAATGGTTGAAGCAATGGAACGTGGGACCCTTAATTGGCCACTTCCAAACCCTCCAATAACAGACCCAGATTTTCCTGTACGAATGCCTGTTCGGGATCAAGATATCATTTCACAAGGCCTATCGATGCTTCATGCAGACGTAGGAATGTTCGATCGACATCTTGTAACAATCGTTGATCTGATTGTCCCACACCGAATGAATCTGAGCGATGACCCGTTTGAAATACATCAAAAATGGCTCACTCGTCGAACCAACGATGTTTCCCAACGAATGTTATTTTGTATTGCAACCGATTGGTTGGCACAGGCATTCGATAGGTCCGCCCCGAATACTGATCGATGGTGGCTTGCAATCGCCCTCATCAATGGATTAGCGACAGTTCCTTATGGCCAGCCCATCCATCAGGGTTATCATCTCATCGAATCAATTGCTCTCGCAGAACGGCCAGGGACGTGGCACACCCAACCAGAAGATGGGCCTCAAAATTTAGGCTGGAATCCTCATGCAGTTGTGCCAAGAACAACCTCAGTCATCGCTCATGATGCAGGTGTTGATGCTGCACGATGGCTTCTCAATCAACTTGAAAACGATGTTCTAGAACGCCGACTACTCCTAATGGAATGGGTGCGATTACTTTTGGAAAGACCGGCCTTAATCGAGCCACTCGGCTTATTTGAACTTCTAGAAAGAAGAGCAAATGATGAACATGAGGAAGTGGCTTCGAAGGTTGTGATGTGTCTTGCTCGACTGGTTGAAAACGATCAGGAGCGCGGCTTAGCAGTTGCACATGTCCTTCATGGAAGAAAGGAATTACTCCTTCGACGTTCTATGGCTGATGTTTTAACTCGTTTATTTCGAAGAGTTGGTTGGGATGCGGTACCGTTTCTCGATTCAATGCTTCAAGATGAAGATGAAAGCGTTCTAGCTGCTTCATCCGCAACAGTTGGCGATCTGAAATTTTTAGATGAAAATGTATGGGCGGATCGGCTTATTGAACTCCATTCTCACGAAGCATCAATCGTTCGAAGAAACATTGTTATCAGTTTACGAGATTATGTTCAGCGTTTCCCTGAAGATGAACGGAAACTGATTCCATCTCTGTGGAATGATGGCGATGAAGTCGTCCAAATTCGTCTCCGAGAATTGTTGATGCGAATGGATGAGATTGATCCTAAGCGATTGTCAAAACATATCCCATTACTTAGAGAAGATCGACTACAAGCCCTATGGGATTCAATGGATGCTCGTCGCAGTGAGCGCAGTACCTTGTGGAAACAATGGTTGAGCGGTGATAGCGAGGTTCCAGAACCAATCGAAGTTTTGACTGATACACATGTCAGTTCAGGCGAAGAACCAACCGAGTTGCCCAACCTCGATGATGCTCTGGATATGCTTGATGACACCCTAGGATATCTCGATTAGTGTATTCACAATAGTGCGACACCCTCATATGTCTAACAACGTACACATAACTATGAACCTGAAAATCTGGTTTGTGTCCTTCCTCTTGGTTGTGACGCTACCGGTTGGGGCGGCATCGGAACAAACGGATTCCACCTTGGAAGCCAGAGATCTCGATGCACAATATTTTCCAGATATGGAACTCACATACATAATGTGGAGAAATATCATCTCAACAGATGGTCAATTGCTCGATGAATTAAAAATGGCAACTTACGAAGTACATCGTTCTTCAACGATGTTTCAGCCAGGGTTTGATCGTGAAACAACATTGATTGCTTCTGATATCCCCGCATGCTATTCAACTGATTCAAATGAAGAATGCTCCGGAAAAGGGCACGTCTTGGAATATTACCCACCTCCCGACAGTGTTAACGGACGGTTCATCCACTACGCCATTGTGACCATTCTTCGTGACGGTACTGTCACAGACCCCGTTAACTTAGGAATATCACAAACGCCACCAGGGCATGTAGAGGACACAGCACCTATCCAATCCCCAGAAAATTTTACTGCAACATTCGATGCCATCAATAAATCAACGCACATCTCCTGGCGTCCTACTTGTACGGGTTCAAATTACAATTATATTCTCTATGAGCATAACGAACCAGCAACAAAATCAACATGGGGTGAAATGGAGAAGGCAATCACAACCGATGAAATTCCTCAAAACGTTTCTGAATATGCATTGGATTGGACATATAAATCGATTGAAAGAGAGGTGTATTACACACTAACATGCTTCTATCCTCCATACTGTGATGATGAAGCATGCTATCCCGCTTCAGAGGATGTACGGTTTTACACTGATAACACACTTGCAGAACCGATCATTGAAGATACTCGCGTCCCGAGATATTCAGGACACCTTCTCGCCGAATACGATAGAGAATACTCTGCAACGTCCTTACAGTGGACAAAGGTGATCGAGAAAGATATTTCATCAATCCTCCTTTATCATTCTACGGATCCAATTGTATCTGTTATGCAGGAAAACGTAACTGTTCTAGCTGAATTACCTACTGATTCAGTTGAATTCATACACCAATTAACACCAGACTGGATGGCAACGTCGTATTACGCTCTTGGTTTGGTCGATAATTCAGGCAATGCGCAAACCGATAATTTCGACGTATTAGGAAAGGTGGGTCCAGTATTAGAGCGAATGCTTCCAATTTCGATTACATCACTGGACGTTGAAATCGAAAACTCTACAACACTCTTGTTTTCGTGGGACATTGACTCAAGTTTCAGCCAAGGCGATGCGGTTTTATGGAAATCAGAAGTTACAACACCCGATCTTTCAGTAGAATGGACCGAGGTTTTGAGACTTAACCCTATGGAGGGTGAGTTCTATTATTCAGTAAACCAACTTGATCGTTCGTGGTATGCCCTAACGTTAGAGGGGACATGGGGCTCTTCCATCAACACTCACATCGATGACAGAATTGAAGCAAATTTCAATGCAATCTATCTTATTCCACAATGGCAATCCGAAGATGAAACAGATGAAGTAAATTCCAGTTCAGATGAGAAAATAGATCTACCTTCATTTGGAATCACCTTACTGGATACCAATCAAACAATAAAAAATGGAGACTGGATAACGCTCTTCGCAGAAACAAATACAACACATGAGTTTTCATTCTCTTCAGCTCAAAATGGCTCTACGTATCGTTGGTCAAACGCACTTAATGACGACCCGTTCTGGTTTGGCGCAACCTCTTCAAGTGGTATTTGGTCTATCACTGTTGAGAATCCAATTAAATTAATTCATATTGAATCCACAAATGCCAATGGCGAGATTGATATTATTCGAGTCGGTATTGATTGGAATTACCTGGAACCGTCTCAACCTGCTGAAGAGGAAGAACAAACCGCAACAGAGGAGAAGAAATCCTCATCGGAAGAACAAACCATGTCGCCCTTCCTCCTAATTGTCATCTCTCTTATGGTAGCCTACATTGTAGTTCTCATCGTTCAAAGCAAACCAGAAAAACAACTTTTCCTAGAAGAAGAGTGATCATTCTTCTTCGCTTAATGGCCCCTGAGTGACAAGATATGCATAGATTCCTGAAAAGCAGGTGAGTAATCCGATTAATGCTAGAATCAGTGGTGCTGGAACTGGTAACGAATCTCCCGCAGAGGTATTCCCAAAGAACCAAGAGGAAAAGAGGAAGCAAATTCCTGCCAACATAACGTGTTTCCATGATGTTTCTGGATTCTTCCATTTTGCTACTGCTGGTACGACGCCCGATTCTCCAAAGGTTTGTTCATACCAGAAAAGGTAGATTAGAATGAGGCCAGAAAGGCCGCTCACACCTCTTGAAAATGAAGCATCAAGCCAAGGGCCTGCAGGTAAAAAGTCGAAGAATGAAAATGAAAGAAGCACACATCCTGCCGCTAAAAGCAGATGCTTTCGTTCCACTGCCATAGACCATCGACGAAGAACACGCTTGATATCCTGTCGCCTTCAAGCCTGTACATGGGCAGAGTTTTGGATGCTGTCATTGTGGCCGCGGGAATGGGTACACGAATGCTGCCAGTAAGCGGATATGTCGCAAAGGAAATGTTACCTCTCGTCGATGTCCCAGTCATGCATCATCTCATCCTCGAAGCCCGTGCAGCAGGCTGTACCCGGATCCACATCATTACTTCACCAGCAAAGGATTTCTCTCTTCTTTTGGAGGATATGAACAGCAAGTTTCCTTCGTTTTCAAATGATCAATCATTACTTAATCCATTGGGCGAAGCACAGTATTTCATTCATTATCAACATGAACAATTGGGACTTGCTCATGCTATATCAATGGCCTCAGAATCAATTTCGGGTCCCTTCCTTGTCCTCCTTGGAGATAATATTCTCACATCCAATCATGCTGAAACTTCATCCTTCGAACCATCATCAGTTTCAACTAATCTCGTATTATTGCACCAAGAAACAGGCTGCGCATGTGGGTCCGTGTATGACGTTGGCTCTGATTCTGTACATCAATATGGTATTGTTTCACTAGATGGCGATAAGGTCCAGTCCATTGTTGAAAAACCGAACAAAGAAGAGGCCCTCTCAACTCTTGCTTTTTGTGGCCGATACATTTTCACCGAAGACTTTTCGGCATTACTTGACCGTTTTTCAGTCGAAGAACATGGCGAACTACAGTCGATTGCAATACTTGAACATTGGATGAATGTGGGTAATCTTCGAGCACACATCTTGGACTCAACAGTTTCTTGGTATGATTCTGGTATGCCATTGGTCTGGTTAACGTCGCAAATCGATCACGCACTTCGACGTCCTGAATATGGCGATGAGCTAACTGCATGGTTGCACCAGCGCTTGAATCAATCCTGACCAGGTTTCCAAAATGTAAGCGGCTCTGGGCGTTCGCGTCGCATTGCTCGCTTTGCAAGGTGATCGGCTCGCTCATTCCAACGATGTCCTCGATGGGCTCGCACATGATCCCATGAGAGATCTCTCAATGATGCAACCTCATTCCACAGTGCTTGTACACGTGCAGCAAGTTCTCGGTTTGCTTTTGCCCTCCAAGTTCCAGCAGCAATATTGCCGGCATACTGGCTATCTACACGAATACGTACAGGGTCATTATTTTCTTCAGTTAGGAGCCAGCGCAGAGCAGCAAAAAACCCTGAGAGTTCAGCGGTATTATTAGATCCAACTTCAGCACCGATAAACTCGGGTTCAGATACTGATGTAATGACTGGTCCATGTAATTCCGTAACAACGTCTCCACTCCCACGGCCAAGACCAGAGTCGCCTACTATTACGACCACACCCCAGCCAGCTGGAGTTTCGGAATCGACATTTTGGTTTCCATCACAAGACCCATCAACATACAATGTAAGCCGTGTGGGTTCTGGCAATGTACTCACTCGCCAATCATACTGCGGTAATCATCAGCAGACATGAGTCCAGATACAGCATCTGGATTGGACAAGCGCATTTTCACAATCCAGCCATCTTCATATGGACTGCTGTTCATAAGTTCTGGGGCATCTTCGAGTTCAGCATTTACCGCAGTAAGTTCGCCAGCGAGTGGAGCAAAGATTGGGGATGCAGATTTTACGGATTCAACAATTGCAAATTCGCCCATGTCATCCAAGACATCTCCTTCTTGTGGAAGTTCAATGTAAACGATGTCGGTCAATGCATCTTGTGCGTGATCGGTAATTCCTATCGTTGCGATGTCTCCATCCATTCGAATCCATTCGTGTTCTTTTGTGTAATATAAATCAGCGGGAATTTCACTCATAGCCTTACCAATCCTTGCGATGCACAGGTAGGGTATGAATCAACCGCCCTTGTCTATTCAGATTCAGCCAATTCATTTTTTAGAACATTATGCTCTAACGATGCCCAAGCATCTCCAATGTTCGCTTCACGTTTTGTTTCCGTGACATCATCTTGGACTCGATTAGCCATCTCTTCATCGGATTCATCAGGGAATTGGGAACTGAAACTTCCCTTTGTTAAGCTAAGGGTAATCATGGATAGGCCGAGGACAAGGAAGATCCACCCTACATCGAAGGAGCCGAGGGAGAATCGTTCGTTTGAAAGTCCAATGGCAAAGACGAATACCATACACAAACCTGTTCCCAAGAGTAGCTTCTTGGCTCGTTCCGCTGGCGTCATAGTGATGACGAAGTGCGTTGTCTGTATGAATCCAACGCAATCAGTAGGTCTCGCGCATCAACTTGTGAATCTTGTAAGGTAGAAGGGCTCTATTGACAGGAGTAACTTCGAGAATACGCCCATCATCGCGGCGTCGTATGTCTTGCAATAGTGGGTGGCGGCTCTTCTTGTGAAGCGTTAGAAGCGTGGGTTTGTCGACTTCAAGTGCACTCCGTACTGCATTTACGAAGGCTTCTGACTCAACAGCAAACTTTCCAATTTCATCAATAACGATTACTTCACAATTTTCAATTGCAAATTCAATAGCAGGCACAGCCACTTTCTCAAGGCCTTCAGTATCGAGGCCATATCCAAGAACGCGCAGTCTTGAGTTGATTTCTTTGTGAGCGATTGTTGCAGTTTCACCAGTGACAATGTTACGAATACTGTAGCCCAAGCGCTCACCCCCATCAAGAATCGGCTCTGTGCAGATCCCGCCAATAATTTCAGAATCGGTTCCAGAGTTTCTTGCTGCAAGTTCTCTGGTTCGCTCTTCTTTGAGCATGGAAAGAACTTTTTCCATGACAGCAGATTTACCGCTTCTTGGTAAACCAGTAATTCCAATCTTAGGATGAATGCCCATATGTGACTCTCCTATGATTGCTTACGCATTCTTTTGTGGCGGGGTTGGTGATATAAAACATCGTATTCGTTTAATTCTAATACGTCCGTTTATTTTATTCTGCGAACCCACCAGTCATTACTCCATCGAGATTCCAGAAACTTCTTGCGTTGTCTCTAATTGAAGAGGAAGCATTTCCAATTCGTAATTGTTTACGTTATTGTTTGCAGACCATGCCTTTGCCCAGTCATCAAGATCTCGCTGATTGAGTTGTTGGCACATCCACTCGAGTGCGTTTTCGAGATTTCCTTTCGTTGCAGTAAGACGGTTGAGAATTACTTGGTTCATCTCGATGTGGTTCACACTGTTTCCAAGGATACATCCCTTTGGAATAACGGCCCAGCGAAGTCGACGCTCTTGATGAGCATTCACGATAGCCTGGCAAGCAAGCCTAGGTCCATACGATTGAATTTCAGAGACTCCAGACCACATCGCGAGCTGACGTTCATTCGCACGTGATGGAATGTCCTTGCGGAATGCAGGGTGGCGAATGTAGACTGAACCATGTTCGTCTTCGGTAAAGTGAACACCGCGAATGAAGGGGCGGGAAGCCCTTGTCTTGTCCCAGCTTGTGATGTTGCTCGAATGAGCAGTTTGGTCGATTTCACCGACACGTACCTTGACAGTTTGTTCCTGGGTAGCAAGCCAGTGGTCACGGTCTCCAAGACGTGGTAATTCAGACATGCTGTCAAGAATGTTCAGGATGTGTTTCCGTTCTATTTGATCACGAGGGAGTCTCGGAACAGCCCACGTATTGCGAGCCCACTGAACCCATCGAGTTCTTGGAAGGCTAAACGAGGGTACACGTGAAGACAAACCAGTACCAACTCTTCGCAGATCGGAACGGGTTACCGGGCCAATCACATTGAGAGCTTCAGTACCATGAGGTGTTGATGAGATGCCTAATATCGCAACGCCTTGGGTCATTCCAGGGAAGAGTAGGTTTGCTTCTTCGATTGCCCATACTTCTCTCCAAGAATGCTTCTCAACCAATAATTTCCTTAGTGGGTGAGATGACTGTTCACGCAGGAGACTATCAGGTGCAACAACTCGCATTTGGCCAGTTTCACTGAGGATTTGCATCCCACGTTCGATGAAGAGGCGATACAGATTTACATTTCCCCTCATTGTTGAGAATCTTGGGCCGTCATCATTCTTTAGATTCCGAAGAGTTTCACTTAGATTTTTTCTTCGTTGAGAACCATCTTCCATACCTCTGAATCGGTCTTTGATTCGCAACCAAGGAGGATTTGCAATAATCAATCGTGGTGATTCAGCCCACGGCCAATCATGTTGAAGTGCATCAGAACAGATCACGTTTTGTTCCAGAATTTCTTCAATCTCCTTTCGATTAGCTTTCCCTTCTTGTTCTCCATCTATGGAAACGAGGTCGAGTCGTATCGATTCAAGAAGGAGTCGCTTCTTTGTGGATTCAACCACAAGAGCATCGACATCGATTAATTGGAATCCTCTGAATAAACGTATTGTATCCTGCTTCTTTAGTTCAGCATCTTGGCCTTCGAACAGTTCACTGTGCTTTCGAAGTATACGGGCGTGGAAAATTCCTCCTCCACAGGACATATCTGAGAATGGGAGAGGGATTCCACTGCTGGTTCGCTCGCCACGTTCAACTGCCTCAAGTGCATCACCATCGAGTGTAACTTCTTCTTCCGCAGGCGGGAAGTTTAGTTTCTTGATGTGCTTCTGGAAACCAGGGGGGAGGTCTGCAAGATGCATGTTTGTTGTTTGTTTCTTGACCTTTGGTTGGATTGTTGTATCAAGCATTTCCGATGTAATGACGGAATCGGCGAGACGAGGAGGAGTTGGATGAGCCCCTCGGGGAGAGCGGCCATCGGATTCAGCATCATGACGAGCGAGCAGATGGTCGAGAACGTGCCCAGGGTCTGTTAGAAGATTTGCAGGAAGTGTTGGCCAATCTTCAGGCAGCAAAGCAGCAATTGGTTGATGGTTTTTGAGAGATTCTTCCCACGCAGCCAGCCAAATATTGATTTGTTCTGCTCTGTCATTAAGACATCGATCTAATCTTGCATACCATCCGCTGACACCGTTCTGCATAGTCCGCCCCATCCAGTGGGTATTCAATCATGGTTTGAATGTGCCTGTCAAAATCATGAAACCTTTCATTCTGATGTGTTTTGCTCGAAAGCCGTTAAATTAAGAACACTGTTTGCAGTTTGGTGCCATTTCCATCCATTTGAAACCCAGTCGAAAACTTGCTTCAACTCATCCTTTGAGATTTCAGCTTTCTTGGCAATCTGTTTGAGAATTCTCACTTCTCTTTTATCATAATCTCCATCGGCAGCAGCCAGTAAAGCCCCATCTCTTAACACAAAGCGGAGGGTTTGAACCTCAGCATTTTTGAGTAAATTCGAAAGACGATGAGGGTCATGAAGACCTTTGCGAATTGAAGTTCTTGCTTCGGGATGAACCATAGCCCGCCCCATCAAACCTTCCAGAACTTGTATTTCTTCACGGACAATTTCACCGTCTGCTGCTGCAATCAGGACGAGTAAATCCGCGTAACGAGAACGCTCACCCGCATCCAAATTAGCGACATCGTCGCAAAACATACCAATCAACCTTGTTGGAGTGTATTGAGTAACTCAACACCCTCTTCCATCCATCCATACCCTTTTTTGGCCCACTCGATGAGGTCATTGACTGCATTTTCAGCAAGTCCAAGGTGTTCTGCAATTTCTTGAAGAACGTCAAATTCATCACCGTCGATAGAACCATCTGCAGTCGCCATAAGCAAGGCATCTCTCAAAGCAAGGCGTCCTGATTCTGGACCAAGATCTTCAAGGATTTCTTCCAGTGGGGGGGGATTCTTCAATGCTCTTCGAAGTTGGTCACGTTGGTTTGGTGAGAGGAGAGCAGTACCGATTCGCTGTTCGAACATTGCGAGTTCATCGACAGTAATTTCGTCGTCGACACGCGCCATATAAGCAAGAAGGCGGGCATAGGCAAATCGTTCATCGCGAGGCAATTTGTGCAGTGTGTCAGGCAGCATATGACATACACTCGCGCTTCTCCATCAAGAACCTCTCGCCTCTACGAGGGGAAAAACACCGAAGTTTGGACCACTCTTAGGGCGCCAGAGCATGGTTGAAAGGTATTGACTCAATGGGGCGCACATGCATCCGTCAATAAACGTACTTGGAACAGAATTGCAAATGTGTTCAAACGAACCGAAAACAGGCTGGTATCGCGATGGATGCTGTAACACCGATGAAAACGATCGAGGCTCTCACACTGTATGTTGCGTTGTTACCGATGATTTCCTTGAATATGCTCGCCAACAAGGCAACGACCTCATCACTCCCGCACCGCATTTCTCTTTTCCTGGATTGAAAGCAGGAGATTCCTGGTGTGTCTGTGCACGAACATGGCTTGCAGCAGTCAATGCAGGAATGGGGTGCCCAGTCGATTTGGAAGCAACCCACGAAGAAGCACTGAGTATTATCTCTCTTGAGATTTTAGAAACTCATGCAATCTGATTTTCTTCAGTTTTGTATTGGAAGACCAAAAGGCGCATTATCGCCCAGATAATTATTCCCCATGATAGCAGATTTGCTAACCCTAGCCATCGCAACGTTTCTTCTGGTCGATTAGCGAATAATCCAATTGTATATGTTGAGCCAGCCAAACTGAATACGTAGGTGCCAAATGAGGCACCGATTGTCCATTGAATCGATTTTCTGTTATCGAATGTAAACCATCGATGAACGAAATGAGCCATGAGCCCTGTTGTCCCCCATGCAACTCCCCATGCGATTCGAATCCCAGTCGAATCATCGCTTAGAAACAGACGAAGAAATTCCCAAAGAAGGAAAAATACGCCGCTGTTAAATCCTCCTGCAAGGGCGAATCTCTGAAGAGAACCTCTTGGAGCAAGGCGATCAAAGGTTGAATCGTCGCCCATTTCAATCATCATTAGTGATGACATCACTTGGTTTTCCAGTCAAGGTTTGTCGTAATCTTAGGTTGTCTTTTTGCATTGCATCCATCCATTCATATTTGCAACCAAGTTCATCAGCTAATACGCCAAGTGCTAGGGAATCTTTTGGTAGACATTTCCCTCCAAATCCTCGGTACAATCCGAAGATGGGATCGAGATGGGATGGCCCGATAGGTTGTGCTTGTTCGGATGTAATGATATCACGAATCGTATACCAGTCCTCTCCGAGCCCTTCACAAATATCGTACAGTTGGTTAGCAAACGTGACCTTCATCGCATAAAATGTGTTTTTTGTGTACTTTACAAGTTCAGCCTGTGTCGGTGTAACTTGAAACGTTTGTTCACGGCGAAGAACACCCGCTTG
>DAKQ01000072.1:23258-25150 GCA_002496635.1 Euryarchaeota archaeon UBA82
TGATTTGCAAAATCTTCGAGACGACGACGCTCGACGAGGAATTCAGGAGAGTATGCAATTTTTAGATGAGGATATTCTTCGTGATAACGCTGTGTTGTACCTGGAATGACGGTGCTCTTGATGACAGCTGTGAAACCGTTAGGAAGGGCGTCTAATGTAGCTTCAACGATGCGTGTATCACAGGCGTCAGTCTCTGGATGAGGAGGTGTTGGAACAGCGATGTAAGCAAAATCTACGTTATCGGTTACAATCGAAAGTTCAGTTCCACGGGCAGGGTCGTGGATGAACAACTCATGTGCATTACTGAAGCAGTGTTCGATTGCCCCTCCAACCATTCCAGCGCCAATAATTCCAATTTTCATCTCTTTCAACGCTCCCTGTAGGGATGGGGATTCAATTTCCCATCCTTTGCCATGATACTCGCTTGAAGCAGAGATTCGGGCGTACCACAATCAACCCAGGTCTCTTCTCCAACAGATACAATTTTTGCATTCTTTTCGGAAATATACACTCTGTTAATGTCAGATATTGAGAAGTTAGCACCATGCAGATCCACTGCTTGGTCGAGTTTGCTCCAGAATGTTTCATCGAACAAGTAAATACCTCCGATGGCAAGATTTGAAGGAGGGTTTTCTGGCTTTTCTACAACATCGATAAGCGCCCCTTCTTCATCAAGTACCGCAACTCCAAAAGCCTCTGGATGTTCCTCTTCACGGGCAAGTAAAACACACCCTGGAGGCGATTGTGCGCTATTGAATTCGGAAACGATGGCGCCAAGTTCAACGGTGGTAATGTTATCTGAAAAATAGATTAAAATTCGACAATCTTGATTATGAGAACGAGCTAAATTCAGAGCCTCAGCTACCCCCTTTGGCTCTTCTTCGAGGACATAATGAATTTGTTCCCCCTCCATACTTTGGCCAACGTGTTTCGCTATTTGTCCAATATGTTCGTTTGAAATGATGGTGATGTTTGTAATTCCACTTCTTCGTATTGTCCCTAGAGCGTAATCAATGACTGGCCTGTTGTATAATGGCAACAGGGTCTTCTGCGTATAACGCGTAAATGGGTACAGACGTGAGCCTTTCCCTCCCGCAACAAGGATGGCTTTGGTCTTCATGGTTTGTACTCACCATTCCTCATTGATAAACTGATTTCTTCACCGAACGTCACTTCTCATTGCAAATCATCTAAGTTTGGTCTTACTTACGGAGTGCTCGTAGTTTTGCAAGCATTGAATTTCGATGCTCGTCAACTTCCTCCGCATGAGTTTCTTGATTGCTTCGGCGTTCGAATAGCGTCTGCTCCCAAACCATAATTTGTCCACCTTCAGTCGCGATTCCAATCCTCTTTTCATTGACAGACATCGCGTGAATACGATCCCCTTCAAGTCGAGCAATCTCATCTCCGGAGGATGAATTTAGAACACACATCGTCCCTTTCGAACCATTCCATCGAGCGATCCAAATGGTTTCCTCATCATTATGAGCAAAGCCATGCTTGAGTCCAACAACTGCATCCCCTGTATTTGACCACTCGACTTTGTTTGAGATTAACAAATCAACTTTACCCGAATCGTCAGCTGTCAAGAGCATGTCTTCTTGATTTGAAAGAACAGCAATTGAGTCGTTCATCTGATGAAGAACGACTTCATCCATGTCAACAACACTGCCATCAGCGCGTCCAAAGAGAATTGGCTTGGTGTTTGATGAACAAATTGTAGGAGTACCCCATCCTTCTCGTTGCTCTTCTATGGCTCCATTCTGATCAAGTTTGATCCATCCGCTCTTCGGTCGGCCAAGTCCAGCAACAACCGTTTGATCAGATAATTGGAGTGTCCACGGCCGTTCATCCATTCGGTGAGTTTCAAGAACCTCTCCATCAAAAGAAAT
>DAKQ01000100.1:0-3843 GCA_002496635.1 Euryarchaeota archaeon UBA82
TTCAGGCCCTCCAGGCGGCCCACCTCCGAGCGGTCCACCGAGTGACCCACCTTCTGAGGCTGAGGAATCACCCGCTCCTGCCGAAGAAGCCGTAGAGGAAGAGCCTGAGTCAAGCGAAGAAAAAGCAGACGAAGCACCAGAACCAGATCCTGAGGTCGTGGAAGAACAACCCGCAGAAGAAGAACCATCTGAAGATTCCGAGGAAGCCCCTGAAGAAATTCCTGAGCCTATTACCACAGAATCTGAAAAGCCAGAGCAAATAGATCAGCCACCAGAAGATGTAGAATCATCATCTGAGCCAGCTCCTGAACCAGCAACCCAAGAAGAGATTGCACGGTTAACAGCAGAAATTGAACGACTACGTGGTAGTTTAGTTGGAGCAGCTGAAGTCATCGAAGAACTGGAAGAAACACCAATGCCGCCAATTGTTTTCGATAATATTGTTGTTGCACCCCATCTCGTTGCAGATTTTGCTCGTATGGGTAGACAATTGAGCCAAGCAAATCTGGTCAAGGGATCTATGGGGTCAATGTCCATGCTTCATCCCGATGAACCCGGATTGATGATCAGTACTAGACATTCAACTTCACTTGCACGTCTCGATGAACGAGGTATCGTAGGAGGGCGTTTGGGTGGAGCAGCACCTCGAGGTTCGATTGCAGATTGGAAAGTCCACGAAGTCCTACTTGCATCTGTATCCGTCGTTACCGGCGGCCCTGCTGCAGCCATCCACATGCATGGCCCTTACACAACAGCTGCGAGTTGCGAAAAAGATCTCATCATCGTCCAACCTATCGATGTGATTGGTAAAGAGCACATAGGAAAGGTAGTCATTGTCGACCCTGATGGTATGGATACAGATTTCCTCCGTCAAGTTGCTGAAGCATTACAACAAGGCGGTTTACGATGTGTTGTTGTTCGAGGACATGGAGCATATGCAGTAGGTGCAAATCTAGATCAAGCAATGGCAAATGCTGCAATGCTTGAACATTCAATGCAGATTCTCCTCTTAGCTCGACAAGCAAATTTGAAGTTTTGATTATTGTTTGAAATCTCTACAAACCCGAACGAAATTTTCAAACATTTCCTTTCCAAATTCAGAGTCGTTAACCTCTGGATGGAATTGCAATCCAAACCGATCACCATCACGGTTTTCCATCCCCTGTACTTTGCATGAAGGGCTACTTGCAGTAATGAAGAAATTATCTGGAACTTCGTGAACTTCATCATTATGAGATTCCCATACTGTTTGCACTGCATCCGTTCCAGCAAAGATTTTTCCACCTCCTTCCAAAAGTTCGATTTCCATTGCTCCAAATTCAGGTTGAGGGGATTCTCTCGCATCTCCCCCATAGAACCGAGCCATGAATTGATGCCCTGCACAGATTCCTAGTATAGGGATCTCGAGTTTCAGATACTCCGCACAGTTTCCTAATTCTCCAGTAAGGCCAATGCGAGCGGCACCACCTGATAGAATCAAGCCATCTAATTCTCTCAACTCTTCAACGGGCGTATCATTTGGAATGATTTTCGTATCGACTTTTAGATAGCGAAGCATTCTCCACTCACGATGCGTCCATTGGCCACCATTGTCGACAACGTCAATGACAAGTGCGTCCGCTTTGCTCATGTTTCGATTCGTGCCGAGAACATCCATGAACTTGCCGAGTCATCGCGACTTCATATACTGTTGAATTTTGGTAATGGCGAGGAACTACAATGTTGGATAAGACATACACAGTACACGTAGCAAGAGAAGGCGGTCATGAGCAAGAAGTCATGACCCGCCAAGGTATCATCGATATGGTATCAACAAATGAGAACACATGGGTCTTCGTTGACTCTCAAATGGTCAGTGTTGAAGAACTTGAGACCATCGAGCTCAACAATTCAACCGAAATCAGAATCAACCCTGGAATGGTTGGTGGAAGCGAGACATTCAAAGTATTCATTGCAAACCAATCAGGAGACCAAGAGGTTATGATGAGCAAGCAAGAGATTGTTGGCGAATTGTCACAAAACCAGGGGAACTGGTTGTTTGTTGACGGTCAAATGGTCGATGCAAGCACACTTGAAAACACATCCATCACTCAAGACAATGTTTTGAGAATGGTTCCATCAATTGTTGGTGGATCCGATGAAGCAACCTTCGCCGTTCAAATCACAGATTCTACCGGGCACTCTGTTGCGCAGATGTCCCAAACCGAATTGGCTTGTGAAACCGAAAGCGGAAGCAACTGGTTGTTTGTTGACGGTCAAATGGTCGATGCGACGGCAGTCCGAGAAATGGATTTGAGCCAAGCAGCTGAAATTCGCCTTACGAAGCCACTTGTTGGTGGAATTGATTCCGTCTGAAAAGTCTGGTAACAACGGACAGATTCAAAACCAATGGGTAGGTCGGATGATTCATGTCAGAACTTGTAGATTACAAGTGCGCCCTATGTGGAACACACGAAAGCTTTGATCGCGAGCGCAATGGAATCCATTGCAGCCACTGTGGTTCAAAGATCTTCATGAAGCTCCGCCGTAGCAGTGGCGACAGAAAGAAGAAGACACTCAAGGCCGAATGAGTTCAAGCAAAGGGTCAAAGACCCTTGCCGATGTTTGATATTCATGGCGAGTTGGTTGGAGGCACATTCGCCTCGTACATTTTCTGAACTTGCTCTAGAAGCAAGCCAAATTGAAACGATACAGCACGTTGCGTTGCAAGCCAACCCACCACATCTTCTCATATCAGGCCCTTCAGGAACTGGTAAGACCACCACCTGGCGACTCATTGTCCGTCAAGTTCTCGGCCCTTCCTGGAGATCAACAGTCCACGTCCTCCAAGCCAAGGATCTTGCTCGAACCGCAGGGGCCATGGCCACATTCGAAAACTTCCTACGTCCCGGTGGTAAGAATTCAAGCGATACTCTTGCCAGTCGGACGTCTCTCGATGCGTTTGATTCGACCTTTTCGAAAATAGAAGAAGGGGATACGGCCCCCGCAGGCCATGAGTCTGTGCGAGGAAGTACCCAAGAAGCACACATTTCCAGAATCATTGTAATCGAAGATGCTGATTATCTTGGGCATAAGCGCCAACCTCTTCTTCGCCGAATGATGGAATCAACCAGTCAAACATCCCGTTTCATCTTCACCGCTCAAACTCCTTCGAGGCTTATCGATGCGCTACGAAGCAGAACACAACACATACGTCTCTCGGCAATACCTCGCAAAACAATTGAAAAACGTCTTGAAGAAATATGCAAGCGTGCTGGAGTGGGATCCACCCGAGGCATACTAGGAGACATAGCTCACGTAAGCGATGGCAATCTAAGGAAGGCCATTTTCACCACCGAGATGCTATCATTAAGAGGTCTACTTAACGACCGAAGCAATCTACAGAAACTCCTCAAGGCAACATCAACCAGCGATGTCCAAATCATGTTGGAAGAGGCTCTCCGCGGCCGTGTTGTTGACTGGAGATGGGCCAAAGAAGGCGTCAAGAGTGTACGACAACTGAAAGGGGCAATGGGAATCTATGATAAAATCATCTCCTCTCAAAGTCTTGAGGCTGAAGATGTCGTTGAGCAAGCTCATCAAGTGTTGACAAGTGGACGATTAAATCTTGAAGAATCAACCCTCACTGCTGCCCTGCAAGCGATTGCTGGTTGCGATATGAGGCTTCGAAGATCCGCTCAAGGACGCATTCAAATTGAACACATGTTGTTTGATATCGCCAACATCAATTCATCGTAATCTCCTTCATGGAGGGCGGTTTGGCATCGATGGGCGTGTAGCACAGCTGGATAATGCATCGGCCTCCTAAGCCGAAGATCGCGGGTTCGAATCCTGCCGCGCCCG
>DAKQ01000100.1:4123-4285 GCA_002496635.1 Euryarchaeota archaeon UBA82
TCGAATCCTGCCGCGCCCGCCAAACCTTACGATTCCCATCCAATGAAGCGAAGCACACTTATGTGGTGTTTCTCTCACAACAACTGAGCGAGATGGAACCAGAGGACGAATCCATCATTGCTCGAACGAGACGTACTTTCAAATCCCTTCCTGACCCATATG
>DAKQ01000100.1:4580-4752 GCA_002496635.1 Euryarchaeota archaeon UBA82
TCAAATCCCTTCCTGACCCATATGGTCACGGCTTCTCCCGCAGCGAAGATCCGTTGGCACGAACAAGAGAGGCTTGGGAAAAGAGCGAACAACTGAGGATGAAAAGCGGAAAAATAGCAACGAATCCCTTCTTTCTTTTTTTCAGAAACATCGTTGGATTTAGCATTGCAGG
>DAKQ01000100.1:5046-5190 GCA_002496635.1 Euryarchaeota archaeon UBA82
CATCGTTGGATTTAGCATTGCAGGCATGGCGCTTCTGTTTGTAATCAACCCTTCATTTCTGCCTTCTAACCCGCTTTTAGTGCTTTCAATTTGGCTTATTCCACTTCTTGCGGCATTCGGACCCCCTATTGCGGGAAGTGAAGC
>DAKQ01000085.1:0-4251 GCA_002496635.1 Euryarchaeota archaeon UBA82
ACTGAAGATCGTCAAACCAAGGAAAGCGATACTACTCAGAAAGCACTGTTACAACTCCAAGAAGTTGCACGAAGTGGTGGAAATGTCTTCGATGAACTGATGGAAACGGTCAAGGTTGCAAGTCTTGGACAAATCACAGATGCCTTGTTCCGTGTTGGTGGGCAATATCGCAGGAACATGTAATTAAAGGTGGTAAGATGTCTTTTAGTTCATTCTCAAATGCGACATTGTCTTTTTATCCCACCTTGCGAGAAAAAGGTTACACAACGAAAGCATACAACAAACTCAAACAAATTTACAACGGCAATGTTAAGCCAGAAATACTTGGACTGTTGGAATACATCTCGCATGGTCTTGAGTCAAGAATTCCAATTCTTCGTTATGATTCGAGTAAAGATTTAGGACACCCCCATCCACAAGGTGGAGCAGCAAAATATGCATGGGGAGCAATAACTCGTGAAGGTGAAACAAAACACACTGATTTACAATTCTATGTTGCGTTACGATTCGATTACCTACGCTTCGGAATCTATACCAAAAACGAAAAAAAATCACAACGAGTTTTTGGGGAAATCTATCGTAAAATACAAGATAACAGCAACGAATTCCTTCGCCTTGTTGATGAGTTGGAAGAGGATGGGATTTTCCTTACAACGAAAATCGCTAATGAAGAATCTGGAAAACCAAAAGCACTCCAATTACGTCGTGCTTTTCCTGCTGATTCAATTTGGGAGGATGGGACATTCAATGTAATGACTGCAATCCCGATTGAGAAACTCTCTGAGATGCATGTTGGCGATGCTGTGATGGATGCGTTAATGAAAATAATTCCAATGTATTTGTTTGTCCTCTCCATTGAAGAATGAGAAGTATTTATCTGATTCAATATAAATTAGATATTTTTTGAGTGAACTCCCTCCATAGAACGGTAATTCGTCTAATTGAAATATCGGAAAAGGTCGAAAAAACGATACCTTTTACCTTCAGATAAAGCGAAGACAATATAGCCTCATTGTTCAGTTGGTACCGGAGGAGAGCCAATCCTCTGGTGAAAATGATGGCTTGCAAACTGGACCTACCATTGGGCCCTTCTTTCAGAGACGCACACATTGAAGCAGATTTACAGGCGAGGCTTGATCAAGGACACAATGTGTGGGCAGTAGGTGACATACATGGTCATTTAGGCACTTTCAGAGCACTCATTCATCGGCTAAAATTAGGTGATGAAGATCGTGTTATTTGTTTAGGCGACATGATCGATAGAGGGCCTGATTCAGCAGGATTGATTGAATTCATACGTTCTGACAATCGAATCATTTGTCTAAAAGGAAATCATGAACACATGGCACTTTCATCATTGCAAGAAGATGGTGTAGTTGAATTGTGGCAACCATGGCTTGCCCGAGGGGGGCGCTCAACTTGGGGATCATACATTGTTCGAGCAGACGGTGACTTGTATGAAGCAAAACGACTCTTCGCTGATGATCTAATGTGGATGGATAATCTTCCAAATCACATTGTTCTCGATAAATTGAGACTTGTTCATGCAGGATATGACCCCCGTATGCCACTTGATTCACAAGGCGATAAAGAGTTACTATGGATTCGAAAACGGTTCTATGAACATGAGTATGCTATCGACCCTTATCGAACGGTCATCTTCGGTCATTCAACGACAACAAAGGTTGGCCCTGCACCTGGAGAGGTTGTTCACAGCCCCATTCAATTAAACGATGAACGACCTGCCTGGATTGCAATGGATATCGGAGCGTTCAATCACGTTTCACCTGGATTAGCCGCAATGAATCTCTCTTCATTTCGAATTGTTAAGCAGGGAACATTGCGTTCTGAACGTTGGTTTGATTTCCCAGATTGTAAGGAAGCAAAGGTAGGATCTCACTACGGCCTTGACCTATTACAGAATCGAAACAGAAGAGAAGCAGTGTCTGCCTTACGCGCCAGACATAAGCTCAAGAAGGCAGGAGTTGTACTACGAGAAGAGAGCCAAGATATCGATTTAGAAGCAATGCCTCGCCACCTTTTATTCACATCAAGAGAGTATGAATCTGAAAATAATCGGATTGTTTTAGGCCCAGGAACGAATTCCGATGAACAACATCTAAGACTTCCTGGCCCAACTGGTTTCCGAGTATACCGCAGGATGAAGACAAGGACATCACTGGGAAGTGAATCAACAATTCAACGGAGAAGAGGAATTCAGGGGTGAATGCTAATTCCTTTTTACGGAAAATAAATTGTTTATATTAACAAAATAAAGAAACATTCATAACGGTTAATGTAGATTTCCGGACATGGCAGAAACCTACAACCCCGATTTCAATCAAAATGCTTCTTTCCTCAGAGCACTTTCAAAAACGATGAAACAGAACAAATTCATGCCTCTTTTTGCAAAGGCTACGGCTGAAGCCACATCAGAACACGATCCTTGGGACGGTGGCTACACCTTCTTCATCTTGTGAAAGGTATCAATACTGAGAGCCACTCCCTTCAATCATGGAAATTGCTTGGGAGGCACTTCTTGCTGCCAGTACGGTCTTTTTCCTTGGCGCTATTTCACCTGGGCCAAGTTTGTTAATGGTCATCCGTAACACAATCGTTGGCGGTCGGCGGCGAGGAGTTATGTGTGCTATTGGGCATGGTATCGGGTTCGGCCTGTATGCTGGTATCGCTATATTTGGCCTGATTGTGTTGCTGGAACAAGCACCAGAAGTTTTTCTTGTTTTGCAAATAATTGGAATCCTTTTGTTGATTTGGTATGGTTACCTTATGTGGATTCATGCTGAGAATGAGTATCAACAGATTGGAGATGGAGAAGCAAGGGGATTCCTTGAGGGTTTTTCAATCGCCTTTTTCAATCCTAAAATTGCTCTTTTTCTAGTCGCTGTTTTAGCCCAAGTCCTTGATGCAGGTATGGGTCTGGCAACAAAATTGAGCATCGGATTTGTTGGCATGGCAATCGACATGATTTGGTACATTCTTGTCGCATTACTTCTTACTGGAACACCATTACTTGAATGGTTACGTAGCAATGGAAAAGCAGTCAATCGGACCACTGCAGTTGTGTTATGGGGATTTGCAATTTCAGTTATCGTTTCAACTGTTCTGGTATCTTAACGTTGACATCTGGGGCAAAGAAACGTTGAACGACCTGATTGAGTGATTCGTTCAATTGTACCCCCACACCCTGCTTTGAGACATGGCCCATCTTCTCGATCATATGCTTGGAAATGATGGCCAAAGTAGCCGAGAGTACCATTGACATCCGCAAAATCATTGAGCGAACTTCCTCCAACTTCTACAGCTTGGTGAAGAACTTCAATCACTTTCTCAACCAACATAGTGAGTTTTGTTGTTGGTTTTCCGTCTTTACGAACAAGTGTTTTACTGCTTCGAGTTGGATGAATCCCAGAGCGGTGAAGAGCCTCACAAGCATAGATATTACCAACTCCAACAACGATTTGTTGGTCGAGTAATGCTACTTTGATATTTGTTGATTTATTCTTCAGAGCCTTTGCAAGTTGATTTGCATCCCAATTCAGCAGTGGCTCTGGCCCAAGATGTTCGAGGAGTGAATGGATTTCCTCCTCCCCAACATCGATTAAATCCATTATCCCAAAGCGTCTAGGATCTGTGTATACTGCTACACCACCATCATCGAATTGAAATTCCACATGGTCGTGACGTCCATCGAATCCGGTTTCTGTACCGAAACGTGAAACATTGTTTTGTGTTTGAGAATAGGCCTTTACTTTCGTATCGTCAAAAAGAGTGTATCGGCCTGACATTCCAAGATGAGACAAAATGATTCTTCCATCATCTAAATCGATGAGGAGATACTTTGCCCTTCGGCGAATCGATTCAATTCGAGTACCTGTTACCTTTCTCTCAAAATCTGAAGGAAAGGGGAACCTCAATCCCTCTCTTCGGAGAATGACCTTGCTGACTGTACGGCCGACCATTGCTTGTTCCAAACCGTTACGAACGGTTTCAACTTCTGGCAATTCGGGCAGATACTCACCTCATACGGATGACGAACAGAGCATGCTGATCCTCAAAGCCGGTCAAATTAATGTGTTCAAGAACATCCACATGCTCCTCTAATTGTTTGTATGCATCATCAAAAACTTCTGCTTCATTACCATCTTGTTGGCGCTCGCTTGCAGCCTTTAGAGAAAGTAAACCTATGCCTCCTTTTGCTAGGAAACGTTTTGTTGCTGTTAGAAAAATTTC
>DAKQ01000085.1:4639-7138 GCA_002496635.1 Euryarchaeota archaeon UBA82
CATCGTATTTCCGAGCATCTCCCAAAACTGGAACCAATCCTGGTCGTTGACGTGCAAGATAAGTGAGGTCCCGTAGACAACGCGGTGCTAAATCAACTGCAACGAGTCTTCCACGCGATTCATTGTCTTGTCCGCAGAGATGATCATGTAGATGAGAAATTGTAGTGCCGTGTCCTGCCCCAAGGTAAAGGACAGTAGTTCCTTCTTCAGGTAATAATATGGAAGGATCTTTTCTTGTTCGCAAAAGACCTGCTGCAAGTTTAGATCGATTAGGATCCCACCGGCGATGTTCTACGCCTCGGAACTTGCGTAAGGACTCACCGCGTACAGCAACTCCTGGATTCGCATTCACAGACCACAAATTGCGCCCCTCTTGTAGGACTGAATGGGACAGTGGACGCTTTTTCCTTGAACCTGCCATGAAATCACCTCAGCGACGTGGGGGGTGAGAGAATTCATTTCGAATCGCAGTTACCTTTGCTTCAACTTCATTCACTTCATCATCGCCCCAAGGAGTACCTTCGAACGCATCTACTCGTGCGGCAATGCTAATTTTAGCTGCCAGCATTCGAGCAATTTTACCGCGTACCCATCGAGGTGAACGTGAAATCCATGGATGCATGAAGATATGACCATGTTTAGGAGGAGGGGTCCCACTTCTGATATGACTGAAGAACGCTTTCTCTGCCCCCAATACCTGAACTGTTCCAGCAGGTAATCGAGCAAAACGTGTTCTTCCGTGAGCCTCAACGCACAGACGTGCAGCCAACATTGGTCCAACAAGTGCTGAAACAGAGGGTAGATGAGATTCTGTAGATTCGCGAATTGCGTGCTCTAATCGGTCAAGTTGCCTTCGCTGATTGGCTACCATACATCCCCAATCATGAAGAGCGTTCCATTCCGATGAAGATGGATCATCGTAAGCAGGCTCAACATCGAGGAGTATTGCTAATTCCGATAGGGATGATAGTTCAACCATTGACTTTGCAAGTCCACTTCTGTCGCCTTCAAATCTGGCACTGGGCAAGAAAAGTCCAATCCATTCAACAAGTCTTGCTTCCATTGTAAGGTGAAGTGTCCGGAGTTCATCACTCGCACGCAAAAGATGTTCCAAACGACGATCCGGGTCGCCAGCAGACATTGCTACTCCTTCTTCAGCGATTGATAAAGCGGCTGTATCAGCAGCTATTTGTTGTTCATCTGTTGGAAGAGGATAGTTTGCGTCAGGGAGATTCTCTGAACCATGAGGTGTTGGTTTTGCTTCTGGAAACCTCTCGAGAAGCAGTTTTGCTTCTGGTGGCAAATGGCCTTGTGCAACCAAATGCAAGCGTTCTTTGGCGCCTTGGACGGAGAAATTTCCATCGTTTACTTCGACATCAAGAAAGTCTCCATTCTGATTAACGACGGCTGCAGATTGCCAAGAATACCATAGCCACATACCCTATGGGAAGGCGTCTTCAAATTCAACCTTGTTGTTGATTGGAAAGCGTTTCTATTCTTTTAATAAAATACAATTCGCTAAGAGTCCACCATTATCATTAAATGTTGAAGGTCGATGGCCAGTCATGTTTTGCCCTGAATGTGGCACTCTTTCTTTCCCAAGTCCTTCAGGGGATATCACCTGTACAAATTACAAATGCGGTTATTCAGGTCCAGCTAATGTGAAAATGAAGGTGGACGGAAAAGAAATTGATCTTTCCAAAACAAAGACCACTACGAAAGCAGAAAAGAGGGAATATGATATCATCAAAGATTCAGACCAAAGAAAAGGAGTCTTATCTACAGAATCATACATGTGCCCGAAATGTGACTGTACTGAAGTTTACTTTTACCTTGAACAAACTCGATCCTCTGATGAACCAGAAACAAGAATGCTAACCTGCAAAAATTGTGGACATGGTTGGAGAGAATACTGAATCAGTAATCACTTTCAACACGTGGTGCAAGGAAGTAATCAACTTCAGCAGCACCATCTTCGAATGAGAAATTCATTGCTAATGGGAAGTTCTCACCAAATTGAATTGTTACACTATCCTGAGGACCAAAGCGTCGTGAAAGTGGTTCGAGGTACGTGAGGCTGTATTGGCTTCTTGCAGCACCACTGCAAATCAATTCTTCAACTTCACCTTTGTCAAAGGAGATGTCAACAGAATCCGTACTGTTTCGAACGTGTACTTTGAATGAGGATTCATCAATGCTAAAGTTGACTAAATCTCCAACCTGCTTTGCAGCTCTAAGCGCTTGTCCTAGTTCTGACCCGTTCATGACAACTTTGCAAGGAAGGTCGAGTTTAGGCAACGATGGCGGCGATGCCATTGTAGAATTATCGAGCGGGCGAAGGTTACGTACAATCTTTCCAAGACTCATGGTGAAATCTCCACTTTCTTGATGTGTCATTTCAATAAGTTCTCCAACTGAACCTAGGGATGTTACTTCTCTGATTTTCTTCATCTCTAGTCCAATTTGCTTAGAGTCAAGTTCCCATCCGTCAAAAGCGGC
>DAKQ01000031.1:0-1260 GCA_002496635.1 Euryarchaeota archaeon UBA82
TAATCGATTCCAGAACAGTGATGGTACATATGGCGGATGTCACGAATGGGATTATCTCGCTCACCTCTACATCTGTAATTCAAATAATTCATCCGTATGTGGAATCGAATTCATGCGTTGGATTACAACCTATGGTCGTGAAGGTCGTTGGCTTACCGATATTAGCCCATATCTATTCATGCTTGAAGACGATGAAACACGTAGATTTCGGTACAAAGGAGCCAATAAAGGAGACATGACGATTAAGTTCCTTTTCTCTAATTGGGGGAGTGGAGAACGCCCACATGATGCAACATTTGCATTTACAGGTGGTCAATTTGATGGAAGTTATAACAACGAAAGTCGATATACAAGAAATCTAAATTTCACAGTTCCGAGTGAGACGACAAGGGTCGAAATAGTTGCAACAATAACAGGCCATGGATTCCAAAAGGACGATGCAAATTGCGCTGAATTTTGCGATCATGAGCACCACTACTACATCGATAACCATCATACTTACGAATGGCATCCAATTGTAGGATCCAACACAGGTTGTGAAAATGAAATTTCCAATGGAGTTGTTGCAAACCAGTTTGGTTCATGGCCATATGGTCGTGCGGGATGGTGTGCAGGCCAAGATGTCAAGCAATGGACTTACGACATCTCATCATGGGTCGATTTCAATGGACAAATCAACGAACTCACTTATCGAGGTCTTTTCAACGGGCAAGAGTATAGTCCAACTGGAGAATCAAGCTCAGGTGGACGAAACATCGTTGCTGAAATATGGGTTGTATTCTATACCAATTCTACAATTTGACTTGGTGGCAAACAATTTGCCTCAGGCAATGCGTTTGTGGTATCTGGAGTTTCCAGATGGTCATAATCGCTATTACGCCTTTGCGGCGAGAATCCAGAACGAAGGATTGAAGTTTGTAATTCCTGCTCAGATGCACTAAATTTGGTCGTACCTGATGCCGATACAACATTCTCCTCCATCATTGTCGAACCTGCATCGTCTGCCCCTCCAAGTAGGGCCATCTGAGCGACACCCATCCCCATTGTTGGCCATGAAGCTTGAATGTGAGGTACATTATCAAGGAATAAGCGGGAAATTGCAACATGACGAAGATATTCACTTGCTCCTGCACCGAGTTCAAATCTATTAGCACCTCTGTTTCTTTTCCCGAATGTGTTTGATTCAAGTTGAACGGGCCATGCAATAAATGAAGTGAAACCAACATGACCTAATGACAATACTCGTTCTTGTTGTTGACG
>DAKQ01000031.1:1646-7454 GCA_002496635.1 Euryarchaeota archaeon UBA82
GTTAAGCCCAAAGATTGAGCTTCTTCCATCACGCGAAGCCAATTATCTGGATGTCCTTTCTTAGGAGATACATCTTTACGCACTGTTTCGACAAGCATTTCTGCCCCTCCCCCTGGTAAGCCATGCATACCTGCTTCTTTGAATCGAGTAAGAACCTCGAGTGTCGTGCTCTGCGTAACTTCTGCAATACCCTCTAATTCAATCGGTGAAAAACAGTCTAAGTCAATTGTTGGATGATGAATTCTTAATTCATTGATCAAACCGATATACCAATCGATATCAAGTTCAGGATTTACGCCTCCTTGCATCAGAATTCTTGAACCTCCAATAGCTTCTAACTCTACAATACGTTGACGAATTTCATCATAGGTCTGAGTGTATGTCTCATCATGACCAGGTGGACGATAAAATGAACAAAATTGACAATTGATTGTACATACATTCGTGTAGTTAATGTTACGATCAACAAGATAAGTCACTTTATTTGTAGGGTTATGTAATTTCCTTCTATGATGAGCTGAATCCATTAATTGATGCAATGGAGCTGAATCATACAATATGAGGCATTCCTCACTTGTAAGACGAAAAATTTCGTCGCTAGAATTGATTTTTTCAAGAATAGTTGACCAGCCCATGGGCTCACCTCTATACTGTTCCCATAATCCCTTCAATATCAGCAATTGTTTTTGGACAGCGATTTGTGAGTACATCTGGCTCACCATCGGTTACAAGAACATCATCTTCAATACGAATCCCAATGTTTGCATATCGTTCTGGACATTCGACATCAGGCCTCCAAGCCCCAAAATACAATCCAGGTTCAACTGTCAATACCATGCCAGCTTCAAGTAATCGGGGTGTTCCGTCTGGTTTGTAGACACCAACATCGTGTACGTCAAGACCTAGCCAATGACCTGTATTATGCATATACCAATGTTTTAATTCACCAGATTCTGAATCTAATGCTTCGTCTAATGTTTGATCGATTACTCCCAAGCGAATAAGACCCTCTGCAAGAACTGAACGTGCAATTTCGTGAGGTTGATTGTAAGGATTTCCTACACGACATGCGGCAATGGCTTGTTCTTGCGCTTCAAGTACAATCTCATAAATCTCTTTTTGAGCATCGTTAAACTTACCATTGATTGGCCAAGAGCGAGTTATATCAGCAGCATATCCTTTGTATTCGGCTCCTGCATCAATTAGAATGATATCATCACCTTTACATGTTGATTCATTGACTGTATAATGAAGAATAGTTGCATTTTCACCACAACCAACAATCGATGGATATGCCCAACCACTAGTGCCGCCATAAACGAAAAATCCCTCAATAATCGCCTGAATTTGATATTCAGTAATACCATCTTTACTCGCTTTCATCGCTAATTCATGGGCTACCGAAGAAACCTCTGCTGCGTAACGCATCAATTCAATTTCCTCAGGTGATTTACGTAGACGCATCTCGGCAATTCTACGACTTGGGTCCTCCATTGAGACTGGTCCAGAACCGAAGTGTTGACGATTACGATCCCTTCGTTCAATAGCAGAGCGAACGATTGAATCAATACCATCACTGATACCTGTTCGAACATGCACAGTAGATGATTTCGAGAGATAAACATCAAGATGTTTTTCCAAATCATGGATTGAACTAGCTTCGTCAACAGACCAATCACTGAGTGCCCCTTCAGTACCTGGACGTCGACCCTCCCATATCTCCTTCAAGGTGTCTTTTGGTTGAACAAATATATGTGAAATCCATTTAGATCCGTCATGGTGAAAGATAAGAGCGGATTCAGGATCCGTCCATCCAACAAGGTAGAGCATATCGCTCGATGTTCTGTATCGATATGTCACGTCATTACTGCGAACGGCTTCAGGTGGTGTGGTAATGATCACTAAATCAGAAGGTGTTAATTGAGACAGAAAACGTTGTTGACGTTCGTTGTAAATTGATTTAGGGATGTTCAATGGTTCATTTGGAAGACTTTCCATAGCATCGTTAAACATAGACTCACCAGTTCTCGCTACAATTCACAGTTTTTTAATGAATGGTTAATCATCGGTTACTTTAGTATCTGACCAACGAACAAAATCCGATTCTTTTGTTGCTAGTACTTTTCGACGTATGAGGATGATAAAGGACAAAATGAGTAGAAGTAAAATCGAGCTCCATATTGTAATTGACTGAAGCGGAGATTCGACTTGAATCTCCTGTTCTTCAACAGTGAAACTAATTGACGAACTCGCACCATTATTGTCGGTTAAGACAAGAGTAATCTGTTCCCACTCATCGGTCTGAATATCGGAGGATAAGAGGTAAGATCTGCCACTTAGGAGTGATTTACCATCAACAAACCAATTGTATTCTAACGAGTCAATATCATTGATAGTGTCTGTTGTAAGGTTTGCTGAGAAGCACCATTCATCAGATGATTTTACAGTAATTGTCTGATTATTTGAAATTTTAAAACCATCAAATCGCAGATCTAATTCTGGTTCAACATTGACAACACTCACATTATGTTGGACATTTACAAAGTGTCCACCCATATCTCGGATAAGACCAATTATTTGGTAGACTCCTTGCTCATCTGCAGTAAACGATAATCTGTTATCTGCCAATATTTCTGAAGAAGAAACAGCCCTTAGTTCACCATCCGGCTCTATAATGGTCCATGTGATTGTATACACTGAACCCTCATATCCATCATCAACATCAAGATCAACAGTTATTGTCTCAGATTCTTGAACCTCAGAAATTGAAGACAATGTCACATTAGGAGAATGACGATCAACCACAAAATATTGTGTAAGAGAATTTGATTCCTTCAAGCTCATTGTTTGTACATAAAAATCAATCAAATACAACCCATCTGGCAGGTTTATTGAAAGTGTTTCCAGGGTGATGACCAGATTGCCATCTTCAAGTTCGTGAACCACTGTTACGGGTGTATAATCATCCGTGCAAACTCCAAATGGAGCAGGGCAAACTGAAAGAGACGTAAGTACATCTTGAGCACCACTTATCGTCTCAATGGAGGGAACGCTTGGTGGCAATAGCACGCCGTATTGTAAAGTTGTATCAAGAGTAGTGAGAATAATTTGTGACATTTGATCAGATACTGATTCATACATCAATACCGGTCTGTGGTTTGTCGTGCCAAGGTAGATAGTTAAGCCAAAGGAATCTAAATCTGTTTGTTCTAATAGAGAGATTCTTACGAGGCAAGTACAACTTTCGGATGTATGCTCGAATTCATGAGTCCATACCCAGTACGTAACGCCAAGTTCGGATTCATAAGGTGTAACAGATAAGAGAGAAGAACTTGAATTAAGAAGTTCATATTGTACATCAGCTGTCACATTCCATAGTGAAATTTCAACCGAGGTAAGAGGTACATTCGACGTACCACTAACATTTATCACATCGAGAAAATGAATACCATTTTCTTGGTCAAACTCAATTGTTGGAGATGGATTAGTTTCAGCACTTGAAGAATGCAAAACAAATGGAGCGAACATAAGCATTGAAAGAATGCTTACTAAACCAATTGATATTGAATTCGCTCTAAACATAAGGCACTAGCTCTCGAATGGATCGCACAGTTCACCTTGTCCAGGGAAACTAATTGGATTTCGTGGGTTTGTATCCCATTTGAATTCACAATAGTTTGTGTGCCCATCTCCATCACTATCCACAAGCCTATCGGCGGGATCGTATGGATCGAATTCAAAGTGATATTCCCACCCTGTAGCCATACCATCATCGTCGTGATCCATGTAGTAGACCTCCGGACCATCTTCCCAAGCATCCCCATCTGTATCATTTGTAACTGGATTCGTACCATTTTCAAATTCTTCAAAATTTGTGTAATTTTCTAAATTGTTGTAGAATTTCAGACCATCGGGTGTATCAGGATCGATATTGCATTCAGCATTTGTTGTGTCATTGTATCCTGGGCAATATTTCTTTATCAAACCAGTACGATTGAGCCCGTCTGAATCAGGGTCTTCTTCGCCATCATTAATGCCGTCTAAATCACTGTCAGCCATGGATGGATCCATCACACCACGAGCACCATAGGCATTGATTGTAGAATTGTCAACAAGGTTGTTGTTTATGGCCTCGTATGAATAGCGGACTTCCCATCCATCAGGGAGTTTATCGCCGTCAGTGTCATCATCGACTGGATTCGTATTCCAGTTTGTAGGTGCTTCTGCTCCATTGGCCAGTGTATCATTGTCGACGTCATAGGTATCGTCTTTCAAAGAGTTCAGTGAAGGATCTAATGCCCAACGACCCTTACAACCATCACAAAGCGTGTTTCCAGGAAGGTCGAAACCTGACAAATTCATTTCAGAGACTTCGTATTTCTTTTGCAGTTCAAATCCACCAAGCCAGTTAATCCAAACATAGCCACCTGGTTCCATTTGGCATCCATTTGTAGTTGTTTCAGTACATCCAGGTCTATCCCAGTTTGAAACTGCAACCCAGAGAGAATGAGAGTTTGTATTATCCTCGGTTGATTTGACCTGCATTTCCCAACCATCGAGCATACCGTCTGCATCAGTATCGTTAATCAGTGGATTTGTTTCATATTGGAACGGACGAGGAATGAAGAGAATTTCATTTCCATCAATAAGCCCATCACTATCAGTATCAGAATTGTTTGCATGTGTTACGAAGTTGTCTGCACCAGCAATGACTTCTTCACCATCTTCTAGTCCATCATTATCGGTATCAAACATACATGCCGATGTGAAGTACTGTTCTCCATTGAAAATGTATCCGAGTTTGGTTTCTTGTTGATCACTTTCACCGTCACTATCAGTGTCATCATTCGATGCATTCGATCCCTGTCCATCGCAGGTTGAAGAAAATTCAAGATAATCTGAGAGGCCATCGCCATCAGTATCTGGTAATCCGGGGTCTGAGACAACCCATGTCAATTGGACACCCCGATTGACGACAAGAATTTCCCATCCACCTACTTCGATTCCATCGAGTAAACCGTCAAGGTCTGTATCGCCGTGTGTTGGATCTGTCGAACGACCCACAACATTTCCTTGGTCATCGAGTCGTGCTTCATATTCCATGAGGTTCGTAAAACGCTCTGATTCTTCGACGAGATTCATCCAAACGAACAATCGTGATTCCACTTGATCCCCAGGTGCTACATTGATTGAGTAAACATAGCCATCGACTGGTGCAACTAGGTAAACAGGTTGCTTGTTACCACCGCCCATTGTGAATTGGCCACGAGCAATTGTTGTGTTGCTTGTTACGTAATCGCCCTTCTCGACATAGAGTTCCACGACAGTGGTTGTCAGTTCTAAATCATCGAACATAACATCGCCATCACCATCAGAATCCCATCCATCAAAATCAATGTCGTCATTGGCATTGCTAGCATTTCTCGGATTTAGTGGATATTCAAGAGTTGTTCGATTGTATTGGTTCGCTTCCCAACCATCTGGCATCTGATCCCCATCTGTATCTTGGCTCCAAGGTGACGTGAAGGATGGTAATCCGTTTGTTAGTCCAAACTTGTTAGCAACTTGGTATTCCTCAAGATTGTTTAATCCATCTTCATCCCAGTCGTTGTATCCGTCAGATGAGTTAAAAGGATTGAGTTGTTTGTTTGCTTCCTGAGTGGGATGGTCTTGCTTGAAAGAGAAGCAGTATTCAAATCCATCAGGCATACCATCGCCATCAGTGTCCCAATCACTGGGTCCATTTAGTAGACCATCGCCATCGAGGTCAGATAAGAACCATGCAGCGCTTACTTCAGAGGCAAATGG
>DAKQ01000031.1:7859-10519 GCA_002496635.1 Euryarchaeota archaeon UBA82
TCCCGAGTTAACTTCTAGAATATCTGGAAGCATATCGCCATCAGAATCTGGAGACGTAGGATCAGTGCCGTATGCTTCTTCTTGGAAATTGAGAAGTCCATCGTCATCAAAGTCTAGAACTTGGTCACAGGAATGCTTGCCTAGAGGATTTTCGAGTTCATCCCATGTTGGAGCACCTTCAAATTCTTCAAGCATAGATGAGAGAGTCTCTTCCAGTGCGAGATTTAACAGTGTACAATCCCAGTTACCAGAGAGTGGATTGAAGAGGTAAATCGTTCCATCTGGAGAAGAGACATTCATTCCATACATTGATTCCCATCGATCGTTGAGACCATCGTTATCAGTGTCAGCTCTTTGTGGATCTGTACCAAGTTCAGCTTCTTGTTCGTTTGTCAATCCATCTCGATCAGGGTCACCGAATTTCCCTTGCTCTGGATCAGGCCATGAGTCACTTTCATTGGAAATTTCAGCATCATCAGCAGTTGAGGTAGTACCAGATTCATCTTCAAAATCTTCTGATTCTCCATTATCGAGTGGATTCAACCCATGTTCAACTTCCCATCCATCGCTCATACCGTCTTTATCGGTATCGGGATCGTCTTTATCGGTACCATATTGAGATTCTTCAAGTACGTCAGGAAGTCCATCCCCATCGCTGTCCGTAGCCTCTCCAGAAGTCACTTCATCCCCGAACAGATCTTCTTCGGCAGCACTATCGAAATCCCCAACTCCATCTGAGGTCTGATAAAAGCCACTCACTCCTACGAAAAGAGCTCCAAATATTAGTGTTGAAATGATTGCAGCATACGCCATTTGATTGTGATTTAGTGTCATTGGATATAGCCTCCGCGCCTTGACTAATCTTCCGAGCCTTTGATTCGGTTATGAACCTTGACCTTAGTTGCTCGATAACAAGCAAATAGAACTAAACTTTTACTTTGTATTCTAACAATGAAGAAATCGATACCTGAAGTCGTTCAACTTCCTGGCCAATAACCAACTTAAATTTCCTTCCATGCGCACGTTCCCAAATGCTCGCAATCAATCCAATAGAGAAAGGTGCGAGAGGGCTTCTAGGTATATGCAAAATTGTATCATAAGACTGTACGTCGTAAGACACCAAGGTCACATTACCCCAACCCTGATCCAATAAATATACGCGGAAATAGGCATTCCAACTCTCTGGCCCAGTAATGTACACAGAACGTTCTGAAAGCGAGAATAATTCACCAATTGAGGTAATAATTACCGATAATATTGAGCATTCAGAAGAAGACCAAAAACTCGGGCATTCTATCCAATTATTCTGACTCATATCAGGTGCATGCGGTAAGCAGGAAGAGACAAATCGTTCGAGAAGAGAAGCAGGTAACAACATGTACCGTTCCCCATCAACCTCAATATGGCCATTTTCCTTTGAGACTAGTTGACTCGAAAAAGGAATCATGTTAGCGTCATGAAGAGGTTCTCTTTTGTCTGACCAAGGAAAGGGGCTAATAGGCATAGGAGGAGGTAATTGTGTATTGCGTTCAAGTGTAAGTTGAACAACTCGGGGTGTTGGTTCATTCCATCGAATTTTGTATCTTGTCTGATGGAAAACTTCCAGGGCATATGATGCTAATCCAACTGAAAAAAGAGGATGCGCCCCATTTATGACTTCCTTTTTTGACAAATCAATCCTACCACTCCCAAAAAAATGAGTTAAATTAGAGAGATTTGTATTGAAATTTTTCTTCTTGAAGAATCTAGTAGGCGATGCCAGCCGTTGGTGAAATTCTAAATCATCAACTACAGAATTAATGAAAGTACGACTCAAAGGGTGAGTAAAGAGTCCCTCAAAACAACGCCACCATCGACTGAACTCATGTTGCTTCCACAACATGTAAGAATTCTGATCAGAATCTACAATAAATCCATCACGATTCGTTAATGATTCATGAGACAGTTGAACTTTAGGCAACATACCTTACATTCCTTCATATGCAAGAGAATCCTCAGAATCAAAACAGTACTGTACATGTTGGAATTCTGATTTTAGATGAGAAACATCGTTCTTTACAGTAGTTGCATCCTCTTGCTTGAGCAATACACGAGAATAAAATGAAGCTACTTCTTCCATTTCTCTTGGACCCATGCCAACTCTTGTAAGTTCTTGAACGCCAAGTCTGAGACCAGATGGAGTCATTGCTTTGGTATCACCAGGAAGCATATTCATGTTAGTGATTATTCCCGCTTTTTCTAATAATGCTGCTGCAGATGCACCTGCTCCTGAATCAATTTCACCATGTCGAGTAAGTACTTGATGAGAGGCTGTGTAACCGCGAGATTCTGCTAGGACGTCAAATCCTTCTGCTGCAAGGGCTTGTGCAAATGCTTGGGCATTTTTCACAATGTCTTGTGCATAGCTTGTTCCAAATGCTTCAAATTCTGCTAAAGCAACAACCTTTCCAGCAACATGGTGTAGATGATATGACGAACAGACTCCTGGGAACATTGCATTGTTGAGTTTTCTCTGGAATTTTGTATCTTCATTTGAGGACAATAAGAATCCTCCTTGGGGGCCTGGGAACGTCTTGTGAGATGAACCAGTCATAATATCGGCACCTTCCCTTAGAGGATCTTGAAACACTCCACCCGCAATCAAACCAAGAACATTTCCA
>DAKQ01000035.1:0-3516 GCA_002496635.1 Euryarchaeota archaeon UBA82
CTTGGAATTGCAGTAGGTGAAAACAGAAGGCGCTTCTACAAGGCATTCCCTGGTGCAGAACCTGATGAATGGTTGATGCTTGATGATTACCGAGAGTTGTTAGACCATGCAGATTGGCTCAAAAGTAAGAATGTCGTTATCATCCCCCACGGATCACTTGTCGAATATCTTGGAAGTGAAAATTTCCGTAATTTGGAAGTTCCAACCTTCGGTAATCGAGACATTCTCCGATGGGAAAGCAGCCGTGCGAAACAACGAGACTGGCTTCTTTCAGGAGGATGCACAATGCCAAAGGTTCTGGAAGATCCACACGATATCGATGGCCCAGTTATTGTAAAATACGCTGGAGCAAAAGGTGGAAGAGGATATTTCATCGCTCGTGACTATCGTGATTTCAGAAGAAACGTCGATATTGAAGAAGAATTCACAATTCAAGAATATGTCCTTGGATGCAGATATTACCTTCACTTTTTCTTTGACCCACTTGCTACTGATGGATTCCAAGTTCAAGGAAAAGGAAAGTATGCTGGAAAAAACCTCGGCCGTTTGGAACTCCTCTCTATGGATCGAAGAGATGAGTCGAATGTCGATGAATTCTACAAACTTGGTTCGTTGAGAGATCTCAGAGAAGCTGGAATGGAGCCTTCCTTTGTCGTCACTGGAAACCAACCTGTTGTCATCAGAGAATCATTGTTGCCAAGAGCCTTTGAAATGGCTGAAGGAACCGTCGCTGCATCGTACGAACTCGAAGATGGAGCACGAGGGATGATTGGACCTTTCTGCTTAGAAACAATCGTTACCGATGCTTTAGAATTCAAGGTCTTTGAAATCAGTGCACGAATTGTTGCTGGTTCAAATCCGTTTGTTGGCGGCTCGCCATACTCTGACATCAATGAAACTCGCATGTCAACTGGACGACGTATCGCTCGTAGTATCAAAAACGCATTGAAGAACGAACGTCTTGATGACATTCTGTCTTGAGTTGTTTCAACCTAAATCTGGCGCAGGTGGAACACCTGAGCCATCGTCTTCAACATCATCGATCAATTCATTTTCAATCTCATCGACTAATTCACCGAATTCAAGTTGCTTCGGAGTTGCTTCGTCTTCAAGAATCTTATCTGCTGCAATTTCACCTGTTTCTGCAAGACGTACTTGTTGCTCTAATTGACGCTTAATTTCTTCTCGCTCTTCCATTGTTGGAACGTTGAAAGTACAAACGAGTTGAATCTCTTCACCAAAGGTAAGTTCACCAGAGTATTCCAAAAGATCGCCATAAGCATTCGCAATGACTTGGAATTTGGTTGGATCTTTCGAGCGTCGCTTCTTGTGCTTCTTGTAGTAATGGACGAATACTTGGTACGTTCCAGCAGGTGCTTGCCCCTCTGGCCATACAACGTTTTCAATTGGCTTGCGGGAGTCAGGTCGTACGTTTGCGTCAACGTCGAGTTCTCCGCTGCATGATGATTTGCGGTTACCACCGTGAATTCGCTCACCAGATGGACAAACAACGTGAAGGTCAAGATCATTGTAGTTGTTCCACATCAAAGAAACTTGAACATCCGAGGAACGTGCACCTTCTCTCTCAAGACGTGCACGTAATTCATCGAGTGCTCTGTTTGCTGCTTTTCGACGTTCGAGAGCGTCTTTCTCTTGCGCTGCTTGAATTTCAGCCAACCGTTGTTCTTCAGCTGCTGCGAATTCTGCTTGTCGTGCTGCTTCTTCTGCATCGCGTTCAGATTGAGCGGCAGCCTCGCGTTCTGCAGAGATTCGTGCTGCTTCCGCTGCTTGTTCTGCTTCTAAGCGATCTTTTTCTTGCTGCGCTTCTTGCTCCTTCTCAAGACGTTCTTGTTGTTCTTTGAGAGCGGCTTCTTCTTCTTCCAATCGACGACGATCTTTTTCACTTTCTTGGCGAGCCCATTCCTCGTCACGAAGTCTGCGGCGCTCAAGCATCTCTTCATCTGTTTCTTCACCGTTATCATCATCTTCAACAACAACTTCAGGAACTTCGTTCATGACAGGTTGCTCTTCCACGGGTTGTTGCAAAAGTGTTGCATCTCCAAGGAGATTGATGTTACCGCCAGAAAGATTTCTTCGACGACGTTCAGCTTCGATTTGCAATAATTTACGCTCGAATTCACTTCGAGCACTGGAGAAAGATGAACTCTGGGCAGGCTTTCTTAACCCATCTGCAACGATTCCACGGCGCATGTCGAGATCGGCATCGCCTCGAATAAGAATATACCACAGGCCGACAAAAAAACCACCTGCAAGGATTCCAACCATGAGCCAAGCACCAGTCTCCATAAACAGCCCTAAGCATAGTTCTTCTTTTATCATTCCCTTTGTACGCATAGTTCGCTAAACATATGCAAAGCATTGAATTGCAGGGAGGATTGGCCGTGATATGGACAAAGCGTCACGCTTGGAAAAAATGCTCCCAAATGGAAAGGGATTGTGGATTCCAATCGACCATGGGTTGTCGGACTATCCCAATCCTGGATTAGAAGATACAGAGACACTGATTCGGGAACTTATCAATGCAAAGGTAGATGTTATTGTCGCTCAAAAAGGCCTTGTAAGTCATTTTTCCCACCTTTGTCAAGGAACCCAAACAAGCATGATCATCCACCTTTCTGCATCAACTCGACACGGTGGAGATGAGGCATCGAAGAAAGTTCTTGTTGGAGACGCATCTGAAATTTTGAGTCGTGGAGGAATCGGAGCCTCTGCCCAAGTCAATATGGGTACGCCCGGCGAGGCAGAGATGTTAGAAGCACTCGGTAAAGTAACAACGGATTCACATCACATCGGACTTCCTGTTCTTGGGATGGTGTATGCGCGTGGGCCAAATTTGAATCCTGTTTCAGGAGATAAAACCCAGGGCGTTGCCCAAGCAGCGCGTGTAGCTTTTGAGATTGGTTGTGATGTCGCTAAAACCACTTGGACAGGTGATTCAGAGTCATTCAAACAAGTAACATCCGCAGCACCAATTCCGATGCTTGTGGCAGGAGGAGCAAATACTGGAGACGCTCGCAGCGTGTTACTCATGGTGGAGAAAGCAATGGATGCTGGAGCCTCTGGCGTTTGCATGGGGCGGCAAGTTTTTGCTCACAAATATCCACTCAAGATGGCAATGGCATTACGACGAATTATCCACGAAGGGTGTTCGTCAACTGAAGCAGCGGATGAATTCGATCTTTGAGGTAAGAACATGGAAGTCTGGCTTAAATCTGATTCTACATCAATTAACAACGATGTTGATTTTTATGTTTCAACAGAACATTCTGAATCTTCAATCTCCATTCAAGATGGTTTTCTATACAAGAAGAATTCAAAGATTGGCGCTCATGTTCACATCGATTCAGAAGAACGCCAAGAGCATGCTCGTTCACTTGCTGGAACCGTTGAATGGATCTATCTTACATTCGAAGACTGGTCGATGATCCCTATCGAAAACATCATCGCTGCGTGTGATCAGACACCAACACTCATCGCAGCAGAAATTATTGAACC
>DAKQ01000035.1:3887-9811 GCA_002496635.1 Euryarchaeota archaeon UBA82
TGTTCTGAACATGAACTTGAAGCGGCCTTAATTGTCAAATCACTACGTGCTTCGACAGTGGAAATTAAGCCGACAAAACCAGTTGAAGTAAACGACAATCTCTCCTTGACTGAAGTCCGAATAACTTCAATTGAATCGGGACAAAACGGCGACAGGGTATGTATCGATTTGACCTCTCTTCTCGAAATTGGAGAAGGGATGCTCATTGGCTCAACCGCTCGAAGTCTTGTATTGGTACATGGCGAAACAATTGAATCGACCTATGTCCCAAAACGCCCGTTCCGCATTAATGCTGGAAGTGTAGAAGCATACACACTGATGGCGGATGGAAAAACAAAATACCTCAGTGAATTGAAATCAGGAGACAAAGTACTGATCGTATCCAAGCAAGGAAACACCCGTATTTGCACAATTGGCCGTTTAAAAATAGAAACACGCCCATTTATTCTATTGAGATATGCCGATGAAAAGCATAATGAAGCACATGTACTCATGCAACAAGCGGAGACGGTCAGGGTGCTCGACAATAACGGTGGTGCGTGTTCAGTTACAGAACTTCGCACAGGTGATGCAATTATTGCATACAACACCGATGAAACCCGTCATATTGGTGTGAGCGTCTCAGCATCGTCTGAGGAGCGCTAAAGATGGCCATTTTAGGAAGAGGACGCGCACATGGTGCTTGTAGCCTACTTCATGCTGCAGGTACTGGATACGGCGCAAGCATGTCTCTTGACCTTCCATTAGCAATCCGTTTATTGGATAAGCCAAGCAAAAGGCAACTCGATGATGGTGACCGAATACTCTCTTTTGTGGTTCAGTCATGGCAAAAGGCTGGACATGAATTACCAATCCCTGAAGAAGACATCAATTGGGCAGTTCAATCGATGATTCCAATAGCTCAAGGGCTGAAATCCTCTTCAGCATTGTGTGTTGCAGCAGTTCGAGCGCTTTGTGATGCAACGGAAACAGATCTCGAATTAGCAGATATTGTTTCGATAGCAGTCGATGCCCAATTGGAATCTGGAATTACATTGACAGGAAGTGTCGATGATACATGGGCCTGTGCCACGCCGGGATGGAAACTCATTGATGCTAACCAACCTGATGTGCGTCAAGGAATCCTTCTCGAAGGAAGCGGCCCGAAGCAAGATGATTGGGACGTTCTCATCGTCTCAAGAGGGCCAAGGGAAAAGCGACCTGCACTTGAGGATTTTATTCCACATCAACACCACTTCATCCAAGCGCTCAACGCATTGCAGGAAGAAAATGAACTTGTGGCATTAACCATGAATGGTCGAGGCGTCATTGGCGCTACAGGTGATGTGAAGGGACGGATTATGACAAATGATGCTCTTGTCAATAGCGCCCGTGCTGCTGGAATAACTGGATCTGGTACTGCGATAGTAATCGTTGTGCCTAAGTTACTCCAAGGTATTCTAGACCGTCTGAAACAATGGTATGAAAGTAAGTATCCAGGAGTGGAACTTATCGAAACAAATTTCCTCAATCCTCAGAATGAGGATAAAGAGGACGAAACCCCAAGTTCTTGAATAAAGGACAAGTCGGACAGAGTGAGTCCAATGCATATGCGCCTTGGTAAACTACTGACTGTAACTCTCTTTGGCGAAAGCCATGGAGCCATGGTTGGCGCATTGATTGAAGGAATACCCCCCGGTCTGGTTATCGATGAGGATTACATTCAACAATGCATGGACCTAAGAAGACCAGGAGGTCATTTCGCAAGTAAGCGTAAGGAAAGTGACATCGTAGAAGTCTCAACTGGCGTCTATGAAGGAGTTTCAACCGGGCAGCCAATTCTATTGATCATTCGTAACAATGATGCCCGCTCTTCTGATTACAGTTTCATTCCAAATCATCCACGTCCCGGCCATCAAGATATGGTAATGAACATCAGAACAGATGGCCATGCAGATCTAAGAGGCGGTGGATCATCTTCTGCCCGACTAACAGCAGGTCTTGTGGCTGCTGCTGCAATCATAAGCCCACTTCTTGGAGAGATACAAATCGATGCACATGTTGGGGCAATTGGAGATATTGAGTCAAAACCTATCGAATTATGCCCTCCAGAATGGGAAAACGAACTCTGTAAGTCATTGAGATGCAGGGACCCATCCGCTGCAGAATCCATGAAAGAATGTATTGAGAAAGTTCGAAGTGAACGGAATTCGATTGGAAGCCGTATTGATTTGCGCGTAACAAATCTACCAATTGGAATTGGAGAACCATGGTTCGATGGAATAGAACCTGCTCTCGGTAGAGCATTTTTCGCAATACCTGCATGCAGAGGTGTCGAATTCGGAAGAGGATTCTCTGCCGTAACTATGACGGGTATTGAGCATAATAGTCCGTGGGGTGGCTCATCTTCAAATCCCTTGCAAATAGGAGAACGTCCTGATGGAAGCCTTGCAGGAATGACCTCAGGCTCGGACATTCATGCACGAATCGCACTCAAACCGCCATCAAGTATCGCTCAGGAGCAAACAACTCTGGACTTGGCAGAAGATGCTCAGAAACAACTCGTTGTAAAGGGAAGACACGACCCTGTACTAGGACCAAGAGGTGTGAGTGTGGCCATTGCTATGACAAAGATTGTTCTTGCTGATCTGATTTTACGGAAGAGGGATGCTTTTTGAGTTATCGAGTTGTTCACAAATTTGGAGGCTCTTGCCTTCGAGATTCAACCGATCTTGATCGAATTGCAGAGGTGATTCAAGGTGATCATCAATCAATCGTAATCGTATCAGCACTTTGGGGTACAACGGATCGACTGTATCGAGCTGCTAAAGAGCCCCGATATGCAAGCAGACTGGTTCATGACCTCTCTGCACAGCATCTCCGTTTTGCTCCTGGCTTGGATACATCGAGTAATGCTCATCTCTTTTCCTTAGTCCTGCACAGCATCAAAGATTCTTTACGAGAACTTGCTCAAAGACCAAAAGACAACGCAGCACTAAATCGATTGCTAGCGTCGGGTGAACGCTTGAGTGCGTTGGTTGTAGCTCATCGGCTTCAGCAGAAAGGTATTGATGCATATCCGCTTGGTGCTGAAGACATTGGAATTACCCTAGATGGAAATTATTCTGCAACGCACGTTGATTTACAAGCATCAAGTACAAAACTAAATCGAGACACTCTGAAAGGTACGCCTGTTATCACAGGATGGTTTGGTGAGGGCCATAATGGAGAACTCGCAGTGCTAAGTAGAGGTGGTTCAGATCACTCTGCGACTGCAATAGCACACCTTATCGAAGCAGATGAAGTCATTCTTTGGAAAGATGTCGAAGGAATCTTTTCGATTAACCCGAGATGGGGGGTGCGTTCCGAAACGATTCGCTATCTTGGATATCAAGAAGCAATTGAATTATCTCTAATGGACACACCTATCCTGCATCCTTCAACAATTGAACCCCTTATCGAATTTGGAATACCTCTGCATGTCAAACATTTGCATCGTAAGAACAATTCCGACTTCACAACAATTGGTCCAAAAAAACAAAACGTACTCCTCAAAGGCATTGGTTGCCTACCAAATGTAATGAGTTTGGGATTCTCTCACAACCAAGTTGATGCACATCAGCGACATCTCGTCAAGATTCTAGGCAAGTTAGCCAAAGAGGGCATAAACTGGTGGGGATTGGAGTCAAGAATGGGAGATTCCAAGCTCATTGTATCACAACACGATATGCATCGAGCAAAGGAAGTGTTTACAAAATCTAATATTTCTCCAGAAATTCATCAACACCTTGGCCTCATTTCTCTCATTGGTTGTGATGACAAGATGTTAGAAATAATCGATAGCACTCTTGAAAAGTCTGACTTTAATCTGACATGGTTGAGTAAAACCTCTCATTCAGCAAGAGTTGCCCTCGATGGAGAGGAATTGCCGATCGCTCTTGAACTCTTGAACAAAATGATGCTTGAACAAGTGGATTCAACTCAACCAATGATTGAGCACTCGTGATTCATTCATCACTGGATTCTCTCTTCTTTTGGATGTATGTCGGCAAATCCAAAGCAAAGAGTGCTCCAACAACCAAGAACACAAAGAGCGTTCCGAGTGCAACACCGTAAACAGAACCAAGTTCTACAGATTCACGAAGTCGGGTCGCCGTATCCTCTGAAAGAATACCAACAAACCATGGTAGGATTGTGTTTGCTGAAAGGACAATTGTAGCAAGTACAGTAGCAATGACTGGGTTGATGATGAGGGAACGATGGTACTTACCAACAATCTTCTTTGGATTCATAACGTAGACTTCGTTTGTTCGAATACTTGTATCAAGCATCGAGTAACGCATAACACCGTTTGATAATTCAAAGTACATAATCAGCAAAACCGAGTAAATAACAACCAATGATGCAAGAAGTGTTGGAGAATCTGCTAATCCAAAGAGGTCATTTACGCTTGTCTTGGAGGAAGCAAAACGCATGATGGCGAGGATGAATAGAGAATATGAACCGAGCATATATCGAGCATCACGTTGATATGCGCCCCAGAAACCAAGTCCAGTAGCTCCAGCAATAATACCGATTTGGAAGATGAGAGCAAGATCTGAACTCCCTAGAAGCATGAACCAAATGGTACCTTCTGGAGGAGAGATAATGTAAGTGAGCAAGGCAAGTCCGATGAGAATCACATAGACTCCAAGTTGCATATTCTGAACGAATTTATCTGGAGGGAGGAATTTCATCTTTGGAACAATTGGGCCACCAATGAGGCTTTCAATGAATGAGGGCATTTCCAATTCAGGGATAGCATCAGTCGGGATTTCCGAACCAATACCAGTTTGCCCTGCTAGTTTCTTACGACTCGGCGCAGATGAGCGAACTGTTTTTCCATCATACAAGTGCGATGTGTCGCCAGATGCCTTTCTCATTGTCATCGTATCACCTCAGAATCCTCTTGCTCCTGCAAGGGCAGTGGAGAGGAGCATATCAGGCTCCCAATCCATTATGTTAACACCTAATCCGCGTAATTCTCCCATCAGAACATCTCGTTCAGTCTTCATGACTTCATATCCAGTTCTGTCGAGCCTTCGTGCATCAAATTCAAACTCAAGAGAAGAAGGAGAGAGCACTGTGACATCAAAGTCACGAGCACGGAAATCTCTCAGAGCGCTTACAATGGTTGGATCATCTTCAAGATTTGACAAGAAGATGATTGGGCTACCTTTGTTGATGTGAGGTAGAATTCTGTTAACGACGACTTGAAGTGGAATATTTCCACGAGCAACTGCGCCTGCAAGTTTTGTAAGAATGACATAGAGTTGCTTCTTACCAGTGTCTCTGTCAACACTGACAACCTCATCTCCATAGACCACAACACCGACTGAGTCACGTCTTCCAAGGAAGTACTTAGCAAGCGATGCTGCTGCTCTGGTAGAATACACCAGGGCATTGCGACTTACAGGACCTGTTTCACTAACAGCTCTTGAATCGATAATGATGATGACGTCTGAAACAGCGTCACGCTCACGTTCGTTGACCATCAGTTTGCCAGATCGTGCATATGCATTCCAGTTAATGGCTCTGAAAGAGTCTCCTTCGAAATACTCCCTAAGAGAATAGAATTCAGAACCTGGACCTGGTTGTCGAATGTTAACTGCACCAGTGAAAATCTTTGGTACTCGAGATTTGACGAATGTATCTTTGAGGTCTTCCATCTTCGGGAACACAAGGAAGTCATTGTAGACATGCAGTTCCTTTTCCTTGTGGAATAATCCGAATGGGTCTTGGACACGGACAGCAACCGGTCCTAGACTGTAGAATCCTCTAAGTGGACATTCAACAGTGTATTCAATGAAGGTTTCACGACGAGGTCCGAGTTCCATCAAAATGTAATTCGCACCATCTTTGATACGCATTACTTCAGGAACTCTATCCTTAACTTCGAGAATCTT
>DAKQ01000035.1:9896-10187 GCA_002496635.1 Euryarchaeota archaeon UBA82
CATCTTCGGGAACACAAGGAAGTCGTTGTAGACATGCAATTCCTTTTCCTTGTGGAACAATCCGAATGGGTCCTGTATACGTACCGCAACAGGGCCAACGCTGTAGAATCCTCTCAGAGGACATTCAACTGTATACTCGATGTAGGTTTCACGACGAGGGCCTAATTCCATCAAAATGTAATTCGATCCTTGCTTGATACGCATGACTTCAGGAACTCGATCTCGAACTTCGAGAATCTTAGCAAGACCTGAATTATTCTGCATACGTAACGTAACAGTGAGTTCTCCATC
>DAKQ01000035.1:10206-11489 GCA_002496635.1 Euryarchaeota archaeon UBA82
CGCATGGCTGAAACATTTGAAAGAGAAACTCCTTCTTCTCCAGACCATTCTTCGGCACGTCTGCCACTGGCAGAAACATCAGCATGAGTGCCGAAAAGTGCAGCCCACGTCAGGAATACAAAGATTACCACCGCAATGGTAACCAATTGAGAATTCCTTAACGTTAGGCCAAGCAAATACATTGCTACTGCTAGGGACCCTAACATTGCACTCTTACGACTCCACATGCTACGCACCTCTCTCTATTTCTCGAATACTCCGATCAAACTGTTGGTACAGGTACTTCACGTAGAATTGTCTGAACAACTTCTCCAGCTTCCAAACCTTTGATTTGGTGTTCTGGCTTCAGAATAATCCTGTGAGCAAGTGCAAGTTCTGACACGGTCTTGATGTCGTCAGGTGTGACGAAATCACGGCCACGAAGAGCTGCTGCTGCGCGTGAGGTCTTCAGTAATGCCTGAGAACCACGAGGTGAAGAACCTACGAGAACACGAGGGTCCTCACGAGTTCTTGTTACAATCTCGACCATGTACATACGTAGGGCAGGGTCGACATAGATGTCTTCACATGCCTGTTGCATAGCGATTACACGTTGTGGGTCAGTAATGACGTCGACATCGACTGCATCCTTACCACGGTTAATACGTCGGGCTAGGATTTCATCTTCGTCTGCACGGTCAGGGTAACCGACACTCATCTTGAACATGAAACGGTCCAATTGCGCCTCAGGTAGAGGGTAGGTACCTTCCTGTTCAACAGGGTTCTGTGTCGCCATAACAATGAATGGTGCTGGTAATTTGTGAGTGACTGTTCCGATAGTCACCTGCTTCTCCTGCATAGCCTCAAGCAAAGCAGCTTGGGTCTTAGGAGGAGCACGGTTAATCTCGTCAGCAAGAAGCAGGTTACAGAATAGTGGACCTGGCTTGAAGGTAAATTCTCCCTTCTTTGCATCGTAGATGTTCGTACCGGTGATATCTGCAGGTAGCAAATCCGGTGTAAACTGAACACGCTTGAAATCACAACCCAACGCATCTGCGAAGGTGTTGGTCATCAATGTCTTAGCAAGTCCTGGATAATCTTCGAACAGTAGGTTACCGTTCGAGAGAATATTGATCAGTACATTGTCAATAACGTGTGCCTTACCGATAATTACTTTCTGGACTTCGGCGCTTATCGCTTGCGATAAAGCTCCGACGGCCTGAAGGCGTTCACGGACTTCTGGGCTACTCTGGTGTCTAGGCTGTGCCTGTGCCGGTGCTGGTGCTGCTGGTGCAGGTGCTGCA
>DAKQ01000070.1:0-2458 GCA_002496635.1 Euryarchaeota archaeon UBA82
CAATTTGCGGAGATGTGGCCTGTATGGATGAGGCTGTTTGAGATAGCATATGCAATTGCTTGAATCAAAGATTCATCAGTCCAAGGGCTATCTTTCCTAACTCCGAATTTGAAACCTCCTGAAAATCCTGCAGCACACTTTGCTTCAACTGCTTGTGTTGGCAATGCAGAGAATGGTTGCCCTATACCCCATAACTCACGACTTCGAACTCTGTTTCGAGATCTTCTTAGCATCTCTTCATTGAAAATTGCCATACCTTCGCTAATTCCTTCAGGCTGTGCTTCAGTAAATGCAGCGTGTACATGACCAACTCCTTTCTCGATCGCACCATCATCACACACGCCGTACAATTGCTTGTGTTTCTTTTTGAATCGATTGTAATCTGCAAATCCGTTCGTGAACTCTTCTGCTAGGCATACGATGTCCCAATTGTTTGCAACTTTCTCTGGCCATTCTTTGTCCAAGCGAATAGAACGTCCCCTAAGTTGGTTGATGCTCATACTGGTTGTGACTGTTGTCAAGTCAATGAGGACGTTGATCTTCGAGGCATCCCAACCTTCTCCGAGAAGTCCTCTGGTTCCGATAAGGCATTTTGTCAAACCATTTTGGAAGAATTCTGTAATCATCATCGAATAATATCGTGGAATCCAATCCTTTCCTTTTCCTACGATTTCGTGATAACGGCCCTTTTGGTTGTCTGAAAGTACGATTTTAAGTTCTCTCTGTGAAATCCATGCTCGAGCTGCTTCAAGGAAGCGTTCGGCTAGATCATCATCAACAAGAACGGTACTTCCAGTCATCAATATAGGATCGAGAAGATCGCCAGAAGAACAATCCACTAATGCTCTGAAGGCTGCAACAGCTCCACCGGCTTCCTCATCAAGAACACCTTCAACAAGAGTTGTTGCAGACGTTTTCTCAAAGTCCGTGATGACTACAGCACGAATATCTGGCCCCAAGGATTGCATTTCAGTGGTAATGATGTCCGAAATGGCCTTGACCTTAGAAGATGAATAGGCCATGATACGCCCAACTGGAGAAGCACATGGCCTTGAACCAGTTTCAGTAATCTGGATCCCCAAGAGCCTCAACCGCTTTGTGAGATCTTCTCCCTGTTGATGATCTTCGGTTGATTCAGAACGGCGAAGTCCGTGACGAACGTATCGATCCAAAACCGGACGTAAGTATGAGAGCTTGTTGAGGCCTGAATTCAGTAAATCCACCGGAGGGCTAGGGACTCCTTGAGGCAATTTAATCTGGTTTTTCGTCAAATAAATCCGGGCAGCATCCGCAAAATCGGGGTTTTTGGTATGGAATTTTTGCCAAGTGACACTTTTCCCTCCAGGCAAGATTCGCTTATCGAGTACGTCGAAAATCCATCGTTGAAGTTCAGGTACTCTTTTTTCGTCTTCAGTTGGGCTCTGAACTTCCGATAGGAGTTGGTCGAATTCATCATCAACCGTTGAAATATACTCCAATTCCTTATTTGCAGGACGGACGAAGTAACACAGGTCTTGGTAAGGTGCAAGGTTAGAATCTCGTACAAGAGCTGGCACAGGAACTTCATAGTCGATTTCTCCAAAGAATTCTTGATACCGTTTTGCATCATCCTCATCAATTTGAGAATAGTCTGGAGGAGTAGCGGTTAATCCCAACACAATTGGATCATCAAAGAACTCCCTAACTTCTGCAAGAACTCTTCCCCAGTGATGTAACATGTGATGGCATTCATCAAGAATAATCAACCCAATTCCCACCTCTTTTAGACGCATAAGTGTCTCTCTAGATGAGTCATGCAATGTCCATAATGCATTGCCATGTTTGGCGAAGTCATCTCTAACTTTTTTCCTATAGACCGAAAGACGTGAGTTGAAATAGTCTGGATTCTTTTGTTTTAAATCAAGAATCCAAGCCTCTGCGGATTCGTTCGTATCGGCCTCTCCTTTTTCGATGAGAGTAAGGTTCCAAAGTTGTAGAGCGCTTTCATCTAAATCTTCTCCTCCCTTTTTTGGCATTGTAATCGATTGGTATGTTAGAGAGGTCAATAAGCCTGGATTTTTTGAATCTGTGCTAATCAGATTTTCTTTCCCATCAAGATCAAAAAGTGATGTCCGAGCAGCCCATTGCGCTTGAATTGCTGAATTTGGTGATAGCACAAGCGTTGGTTTTCGAACTAAATCTGACCAGACATACAATCCTAATACGGTTTTACCAGAACCAGGTGGTGCAACGATGTGTAAATGCTTGCCTTCCAGATCTAATTCTGGTTCAATCACAGATACAGCAGCAACTTGTGATGGGCGTAATTTTCCAGAGAAGTGAATTGCTCCAAAATCATTAAGATTTTTGTTCATAGGAACGACCTTCATCGAGGTGGGCCACGTTTAGGACCTGAAGGCCCTCCTTTTGGTGGCCCCCCACTCTTTTTTGGCCGGGGCGGTCCTCCGCCAGGTGGTCC
>DAKQ01000070.1:2878-9732 GCA_002496635.1 Euryarchaeota archaeon UBA82
GGGCGGTCCTCCGCCAGGTGGTCCAGATTTTTTGGGTCCGGGTGGTCCTCCGCTCTTCTTTGGTCCGGGCGGTCCTCTACCTGGTGGTCCAGATTTTTTGGGTCCGGGTGGACCTCCACTCTTCTTTGATCCAGGTGGGCCACCCCCCCTCTTTGGTCCAGATGGCCCTCCACGAGATGGTCCAGGAGGTCCTCCTCGGGATGGTTTTTCTTGAATTTCTTCTTCCTCTTCTTCAAAAATAGCACCACAATGTGGGCATTTTGGATCGGATTCTTTGACGAGGCCGTCACATACTTCACAAGCAAACATTTCTTCTTCCTCTTCTGAATCTGCGCTTGCTCCAATCGCACTAACTTTCCCATCTTTCATACAGGAAAGAACGATTTGTACATCCATATCGAAGCCTTTCAAAGCCACTTCCGTTTGAATGGCATGTTCAAAGGCAGATTCGAGATCTTCAGGAGTATCAAGCACTCTTCCGTCATCAACATACGTCAGATTTACGACGAGCGCACCGTCGACAGTTTTGGCTTCTGGAGTTTCTACAGCAACGCCTCGCTTACGAGCAACTCTACGAGAGGCCACTTCGCACATTCTTCTTAACAAGGCCTCATTAGGGGCATCAGATGAACTCTGGCCCATTGTTTCAGCAATAACCTCAGCAGCAGGCGTAATTCCCTGAGCCTCTTTTAGATGTGGAGGGAGATCAGCTCCTAGATTGGCAAGGACATTGGTTGCACTTGATTGATTCATATTGAGCCATTGGCTTCTTCGCTCATTCTTGACAGCTCGTTCAGTCTCTGCCAAGCGGTTTACCATTGCATCTGTAGGTGATGCTGATGGATTGTTTGAGACTGTAGTTCCGCCTAGTTGAGGTTCAACATTTGAGGTAGGGAGTGCTCCGCTACCTAATGTGGGTCCCTTTGGCAATGATGGAATATCACTTCGTTGTTGGTTTTGAGGTACTTGAACCGGTTGGTTTTGAGCAAATGGTTGTCCTTGAGGGAATTGATTGCTCATTTGGTTAGGGAATTGAGATGTTTGCTGAGGAGGAATTTGGCTGCCTGGGGGGAGATTCGATTGTTGATGAATTCCTGAGGCTATTTGTTGTAGGACGTCAGCAGGAATGCCTTGTGGCATTCCTTGTTGTTGTGTCTCTCTTTGTTGTCGAACAGCCTCTCCTGAGACCACACCGAATCCACGGCCACCAGTCACTTCACCTCCGCCGAGACTTGTAGACCCAATGGCTGAAAAACTGCCTGCTCTGGACATTTCTTGACGTGACCCACATTCTGGACAGAAGATACTGTCATCAGGAATCATTGCTCCACAAGAACCACAGTCCATCTCCTCACCTATGCAGACGTACCGCCCCTTCAATCTAAAGCCTTCTGTATTATTGCCACGAATAATTGTAAGTGATAACACGAATCTTCATGCGGAAGAGTAGGTTGGGATGGGACAGGAGGGGTGTCAATGGCAGTACTCATCAATGCTAAAATCGACAAACTCCTTGAAACAACATCACGTTCGTTTTATCCAACCTTGAAATATCTGCCAAAAAAGATACGTGGACAGATTGGTTTATTGTACATATTGGCCCGACTTGCAGATACCATCGCAGATTCAAAGCATGGTGAGACTGAAGTATTAATCGATTTACTGAATGGGTATAACGACATAGTACAAGGCCGTTCCACAACATTACCAGATTTCTCCGATCTTGCAGAAATCCAAACAAATCCACATGAAGCTGAACTTCTCCTGAATGCAGCAGATGTGATTAAAGGATTAGAAGAGTATTCTAAAGAAGATCGCCAACGCATTATTGAATGCTTGGAAATTATTGTAGGAGGTCAACTGCTTGATCTACAACGCTTTGGAAGTGAAAAAGAAGGAGGTGGGATTTCTTCACTTACTTCAAATGAAGAGTTGGATGATTATGCGTATAGAGTTGCAGGATGTGTAGGGACATTCTGGAGCAAAATGTCCTTGGCTCATCTCATGACCTTATCTCCCGAAAAGGAGAAAATATTTCTTGAAAAAGGAATCGAATTCGGCAAAGCCCTTCAGATGATAAACATCCTTCGAGATATCCCTGAAGATCTTCGACTTGGGAGATGTTACATTCCGAGTGAAGCACTTGCAGAGTATGGTTTGGTTCCAGAAGATCTATCCACTGATTCAAATCTTGAGGCCTTTCGGCCCTTGTATGATTCTTATTTGGACATAACAAATGTTCATCTAGAAGCTGCAACAGATTACATACGGATGCTTCCAGACAAACAATTCCGCCTCAAAGCATCGTGTATGCTTCCCGTGCTGATTGGCCAACGCACTGTAACTCTCTTGAGAACTGGAAATATTCTGGATTCGAATGAACGAATTAAAGTTACACGAGATGAAATTAAATCATACGCAAGGAAGTTATTACGGGCACTAATCATTCCAGGCGGAGTACGCCGTTTGTTGGAAAAGAACAAGGACAATTGAATCGAAATAAAATCAATGCTCCTTTGTAAGTATTTGTTAACTTCTATCCCAAAAATTCTTGAAAATCGAACTTTCGAGAGGAGGCCTCATAAGGAAGCAGCGCGAGGGAGGAATGGTTAGGATGCTGGAACGCCGCAAACCTCTCGACCTTCTCTTTCCTTTGAAGGGGGGCGCAGAGAGTCCTGTTACGGCAAAGAAAAATCCAACTCCACTCGACCGTCTTAGAGCAGGTGTCATGCTAGCAAGAGATGCTGTAAAGGCAGTAAGTATGACTGCTATGGAGGCTCTCCGTGAAGGAGCTGTCATGATTGGAATTATCGGAGAGGAAAATGAACTCGTCGATCCGTTTGCTGATTTAGATGCACCGATTTGGTCGGATAAACCACCTGCTGAACTACATCGTCTTGCTTACAGATATTGCGAGGAATTAACAAAGAGAGAGGCTGGAAATTTCTACCACTCATTCAAGTATTTACCCGATGACCAGCGTCAAGCAATGTGTGCAGTCTATGCCTTCTGCCGAAGAGCAGATGATATCGCTGATGGTGATTGGGCAGATCGTTTTCCTGGCGCAGAAGGCGAACTCAGTCAAGAGGCTATTGAATATCGAGAACAACTTGAGTCTTTGCAGCAAAGGTCTACGATTCTTGACAATGAGGTCTATCTCAACAAAATCAATCAACTCTTTTTCTTCAGAAAGAAACTCTCAACCTGTTATTCCGGTGTGTACAGTACAGATCCAGTCTTCCTTGCACTCAAGGACACTGTAGAACGCTACACAATTCCTCGAAGTGTCTTTGATGATTTGATTTCTGGTATGGAAGATGACCTCTACAGTAATCGCTATAGAACATTTGATGAACTCTATGTTTATTGCTACAGAGTCGCCTCCGTAGTTGGGCTAATGTGCATTGAAATTTATGGATATGATGACCCTCGAGCAAGAAAGTATGCAGAATCCTGGGGCATTTTCATGCAGTTGACAAATGTACTGCGTGACGTAGGCGAAGACATCGAACGAGATCGTGTTTATCTTCCTCTTGATGAACTTGAGCATAATGGTATCAGTGAACAAGACCTCCATGGAGGAAAAGTGGTACTCAACTCTTCTTGGGAGCCATACTGCCATCACTATGCAAAGCGTGCAAGAACCTATTTGGAAGAAGCACGCCAATTACTCCCTCTTCTTCCTCGAAGAACACGCTACTCCCCTGCAGCCATGATCGCCTTTTACGATAAGATTTTGAAACAGATTGAGAAGCAACAGGGTGACGTATTTACTCGTAGAGTTAGTCTCTCAAAGCTTCAGAAACTTTCCTTGGCGGCTGCAGTTTATTTACGACACAGATTCTTGCCAAGATTCCTCGATCCAGTTTGGTCTGGTCTTTCACGTATTGGATTGCTTCCAAACGTTTGATGCTTCTGAGAGATAACTTTCAGACAGTTCGCGTGAATGCTTGAATCCCAGTAATGTAACGGCCTAGAATAAGGTTGTGAATGTCATGCGTTCCTTCGTACGTCTTGACAGATTCAAGATTCGCCATGTGCCTCATGACTGGATATTCATCGAGAATTCCGTTAGCGCCATGGATATCTCTTGAGACTCGTGCAATCTCCAGTGCAATATCGACGTTATTCATTTTAGCAAGTGATATCTGTTCATTGAACCAAGTTCCATCATCTTTCTTTCTTCCAAGGTGATAGGCCAAGAGTTGTCCTTTGGTAATCTCTCTAAGCATCCAGGCAAGTTTGTTTTGAACCAATTGGTACGAGGCAATAGGATGATCGAATTGAATTCGGCTTAACGCATAGGTCTTAGCACTGTGGAAGCAAGACATAGCAGCGCCAAGTGCACCCCATGAAATTCCGAAGCGAGCATTATTCAGACAAGAAAATGGTCCTCTCAAACCCTTCACGTCAGGAAGAATTCGGTCTTTTGGAATCTTACAATCCTGGAAGACGAGTTCAGATGTAACCGATGCCTTGAGCGAATGTTTTCCTTTCATTTCTGGGGCAGAAAAACCTTCATCGTCCTTTTCAACAATAAATCCGCGGATAACGCCATCGAGTTTTGCCCAGACAACAGCTAGGTCTGCGATGGTTCCGTTTGTAATCCACATCTTTGCACCGTTGAGGAGATAGTGATCTCCCATATCTTCCGCCTTCGTGACCATATCTCCTGGGTTTGAACCATAGTCTGGTTCAGTGAGTCCAAAGCAGCCGATGTATTCACCAGAGGCCATTTTTGGAAGATACTTATTCTTCTGTTCCTCACTTCCGAAATCCCAAATTGGATACATTGCGAGTGATCCTTGTACAGAAGCAAAGGATCGAAGCCCGGAATCTCCTCTTTCAAGTTCTTGACAGATGAGTCCGTATGCTACATACGAGAGGCCAGGGCAACCGTAACCCTTCAATGGAGCGCCGAGTACACCCATTTCTCCAAGCGCTACTCTCCATTCGTCAAGAAAAATGCCTTCTGCGCATGCGTGTTCAATCTTTGGAATGACTTCTTCATCAACCCAGTCACGAACCATGTCGCGAATCATTATTTCTTCTTCAGTAAGTAAGGATTCAATGTCGTAAAAGTCGACTCCTTCGTATGGTTCCATGGTGTTCCCTATGACAACGTGGTTGAAAGCAATTGATGAACTTTAGCACGACCTCAATGGGGATATGATTCGCTAGTTTTTCTTATCAAAGCCTCGTAGTTGTCTGTATTTACGTTGTAAAAATGGTGAATTCATGTAAATTAATCCAATAATTACTCCTGGGACAGAAATCGCCACAGCAGTGAAAACAATGGTTTCCATGATTCCCAGACTTGGCATCGTTTCGTCAGGAGTTATTTGGACAATTTTCCCTGTGTTGGTGATCATCCACCCATCGTTCTGTCCCTTTTCCCAGATCAATGCGATACTGTCTCCCGCAACACTTGGATTGAATTCAGTTAAGTCTTCTGAAGATGTGTGAAGGACCATCCCATCGATTTTTGGTTCATATCGTACGGATTCCATTGGAGCCATGTGGACAATTGTTGTACCATCAAAACCACGACTTAGTTTGATGAAATCACTATCACCCTCCTCAAGAACACGTACATCTGCCTCACCATTCCCATCAAGATCACCAGTTGATTTTGAGGCGTCCTCAATGTCGAGACGAATTGAAAGATATTCTCTTGCGCTTGCAAAACCAGTGCATGTGTAAAGAGTAGATTTAGGGCAATCAATCGCCATCCAAGCGCGATTGGAGGTCCCACTAATCCAGGTTAATTCACTTGTTCTGTCAATAACTCCAATCCCATCTTCTAGAGTGGCTACGACACAAATATTTTGTTCAATATGGCATGAAATATCCATTATCGATGAATTCATACTACCTTCTATTTCAGTAAGAATTTCAGCATCTTTGACATAGATATTTCCGTTTTTAGCTCCGAAAAAAGCCAAATCTCCACCAGCTCTCCATTCAACACTTGTGAGTTCTAATCCACCCAAAATCGTAGCTCCATTTAACGATTCAATTGTTTGGTCAGAGTGCACATATCGCAGTGCAGCCCCTAATTCACCTGCAATGAGTGCTGTTTCACCGTTTGGGTGCCATGCAACATCATTGAAGGATGCGCTACGGCCACTGTCGATGGAAATATCCTTTCCACGATCACCAGGCTCATCTCCAGATAATCCGTGAATAAATCCTTCTGAACCTACAACAAGTACAGTGTTTCCATCTGGAGAAACATCTCCTGCGTTTAGTGCAAGATCTTGTGAACTAAGCGGTGTCAATTCTGTAAATTCTACATCTGATGCAGAAGCAAGAGGGAGTAGGAGAATCCCAAATAAAACCATGGCGATTATCTTGCGCATAGTTGGCGCAGCGATTAACACAAAAAAACCCCCCGCATGAGGTGGCTTCTCTTTCGCGAGACTTATGAGGCACCTGTCGATGGCCTAACATGGAGCGATTCGCAGTTAAGCGTGGTTTAGAAAAGTCGATTGGTGGAAATGCTGGCCTTGCAAAGTTAGCAGCACAACATTTTGAAAATGTACAGGTAAATTCTGAAGGTGAATTTGAAGCATCGTTCGGCCTTCTTTCTTCAATCAAAGGCTCCTACACCGATCAAGGAAAACTCATGGTTGATGTGGTACAACTCAAAGGTTCTGATTTGGAAGATTTTTTGTCTCAGGACGGTGGTCGAGAATCCGCACTAGCAAGTCGTAAGAAATGGTCAGCTTTCCTCGACGAAGCAACAGGTTACACTGCAAAACAGAGAGGAGATAAGGCAAAAGAAGATGCAAAGAAATTTTCAAAGGCTAAATCAGGAATTAAAATGATTCGCAAATCAATTGAGATGAGTA